>JAQXLM010000141.1 GCA_029012125.1 Eubacteriaceae bacterium
CAGACTGTAAGAATTGACGACAATGGTACAGTAAGAAGAGCTAATGTATGCACAAGATGCATCAGATCAAACAAGATTAACCGTGCCATCTAATTAGACAGATAGTCTGAAACCCGCTTAATAAGCGGGCTTTTTTTTTAGCAATTTAACAGTACTATTCCACAGATGACCAGAACTACTCCCAAAAGCATTATCCATGCCTTTGGCGGAAGAATAAATGCGCAGACAGTAACCGCTCCAAAGATAATAAGGACGATTCCGATACTTGCAGCCTCTTTGCATATCGGGATAGGCCTTCTTTTTTTGTTATTAAAATTATTATTTCCCATAGCATCACCTACCAGTAATATATTCAGAATTATGAGGAATGTTACAAAAAAAGAAAAATAGAAATTTCTTGCAACTAATGGCTGTAAACTGTAAACTTAAATGTAGTATAAAGGAGATGCAGAATAATGAGTTTGTATAAAGATACTGAATTAGGCAGAATAAGAATTTCAAGTGTATTGTTCACTCAGTTGATAATTAACAGCCTCAAGCAGCAGGATTGTGTTGGTAAAGTATGGCCTGCAACGAAAAAGGGTAAGCTGATCGGAAATGAGATAAAATATAATGTGTCTGAAATAGCACAGCATGTATCTGTTGTTCAAAATGAGGAAGGTAATATAGAGGAGATTGCCTTCTGTCTCATAGTAAAATTTGGAACAAGCATAAAGAAAGTTACAGCTGCAATAGCTGATCAGCTGGCCGAATACATCTTTGAAGAATTCGGTCAGAGGCCTGACCGCATAGTAATTAAAATCAGCGGAATAAAATCAAAACAGATAGCAAAGAGAGATTTAGAGGTAATGCGAGTATATGAATCTTAATGACAAAATCAGCAGCCTGAAGGGTGTAGGACCCAAAAAGGCGGAAATCTTTGCACAGAACAATATCAGGACGCTGGAAGATCTGCTTTACATGTTTCCAAGGAAATATGAAGACAGAAGAAACACAACCCGGATTAAAGACATTCAGTCAGGAAAGGATTACCTGATATCCGGAAAGATTCTGTCGAGAAGATATAAAGCTAGTCCCTATAAGAAAAATTCACCACTATCTCTGCTTGTGGGCGATGAAACAGGGACTGTTGAAGTGGTTTTCTTTAACGGAAGATATATTGCTAATCTTTTCAATATTAACGGCGAATACACCTTTTACGGAAGAGTTACTGAAAACTTTGACAGATTTCAGATGATACATCCGGAATTCTTCCGTGCGGGGGACCCCAATGATATAAGAGGAATCATACCTGTATATCCTGTAATGAAAGGAATATCACAGAATGAAATCAGGAAACTTCAGATTCAGTTGAAACCGCTTTATGAGCAGCTGGAAGAGTGGTTACCTGATGAACTGGTAAAATCCAACCGTCTTGCCAGTCCGGCCTATGCCATTGAAAACATACACTTCCCGAAAGAAGGAAGACAGATGAAGGAAGCCAAGTTCAGGCTTGTTTTTGATGAGCTGTTTACTTTGGAATCAGGATTGTGTTACATGAAAAACGATAGTAGAAAGGATAGTGGGGGAATTGCAATTGATACATCTGCTGCTGATGAGTTTATTAATTCACTGCCTTTCCGGCTTACCTCAGAGCAGATGAAGGTCTGGAAGGAAATTGAAAAAGATCTTTCATCAGATAAGGTGATGAACAGGCTGATTCAGGGAGATGTAGGCTCCGGTAAAACCGTTATCGCTCAGCTGTGCATGTTTCTCTGTGCCAGAAGCGGATATCAAAGTGTAATAATGGCACCTACAGAGCTTCTTGCAAAGCAGCATCTTGCATCTTTCAGAGAAGCCTTCAGGATTCTGAATATAAATGTTGAACTTCTGTGCAGCAGTATGAAGACCCGGGAAAAGACGGATGTGTTGAACAGACTGAAATCAGGGGAAATTGACATACTGGTGGGTACTCATGCAGTGATACAGCCTGATGTAATATTTAATAATCTTGGTATGGTAATTACTGACGAGCAGCACAGGTTCGGTGTTAATCAGAGGAGCATTCTGTCACAAAAAGGAAAAAATCCAAATGTAATGGTAATGACAGCAACTCCAATACCCAGAACACTTGCAGTAATACTGTATGGAGATCTGGACATTTCTCAGATAAGAGAAATGCCTGCCGGTCGTAAACCTGTTAAAACAATTGTTGCAAACGGTGATAATCGAAACAGAGTTTATGATTTTGTAAAGCAGCAGCTTAGCCGGGGAAAACAGGCATACATAGTGGCACCTCTCATAGAAGAATCTGACAGAATAGATGCCAAGTCAGCTGAGGAATTATATAAAGAGCTTACAGATAAGCTGAAGGGGCATAATGTAGCCCTTCTTCACGGAGCTCTTGGACAGTCTGAAAAAGATAAGATAATGGATGATTTCGTAAAGGGTAATATTCATGCCATTGTTTCGACTGTTGTAATAGAGGTTGGAATAAATGTGCCAAATGCCACTGTTATGGTTATAGAGAATTCAGAACGTTTTGGCCTTGCGCAGATGCATCAGCTGAGAGGCAGAGTGGGACGTGGAGGAGATCAGTCCTACTGTTTTCTGATTTGTCATAATGAGAGTAAGATTGCCATGGAACGAAACGAAATAATGGCCTCAACCACAGATGGGTTTGTAATTGCTGAAGAAGATCTGAAACTTCGCGGTCCCGGTGAAATTTTCGGGACAAGACAGCATGGTCTTCCGGAAATGCACATAAGTGATTTAATCAGACACGGGGATGTTCTTGAAAAAGCAAAAAACATTGCTAAAGAGCTGATTGACAGAGACCCGAATCTCAGTGCACCTGAGCTTGCAGAACTTAAACAGCGCATTAAGAAAATGTTCGGTGAAAACATTAAAATTGAACTGTAAATATTGTGAAACCTTTACTAAAAATTACAAGGGATTAAATCCTCCTGCAAGGTTAAATTAATAGTGTAAACAGGAGGTGAAACAAATGAATTTACAGCAGAAAATGAATGTTAATGCTAAGCCTGCATTAAACAATTTAAAGACAGAAGTTGCTAACGAATTAGGTCTATCTAACTACGATCAGGCAGATAAGGGAAATCTTACTGCTAGACAGAATGGTTATGTAGGAGGATATATGACTAAGAAGCTGGTTGAAATGGCAGAACAGCAGTTAGCAGGAAAATAGTCAGATAATAAGACTAAGAAGGAGCCCGGTAAACGAAAAAGGTTGCCGGGTTCTTTTTCATTGCCACGGATAGGATATTTTGATATAATCGTATCTATAAAACAAGTAAAGGAAAAGAGAATGAGAATAATAACGGGAGAATACAGGGGACGCAAGCTTGAGTCTCCGATAGGCTATGATGTACGGCCTACTACAGATAAAGTAAAGGAATCCATTTTCAACATCATAATGAACCATGTTTGGGGTGCCGTGTGTGTGGATCTTTTTGCAGGAACGGGCAATCTTGGACTGGAGGCTTTGTCCAGAGGTGCAGCAAAATGCTATTTTGGAGACAACTCCAGAGACAGCATTAACCTGATAAAAACCAACGTAAAAAAATGCAATGCGGAAAGCAAATCCGTTATTATTGCAGGAGACTACAGCAAAACACTAGGCAGAATAAACGAGAAAATAGACATATTCTTTCTGGATCCGCCATATAAGGACGGACTCTATGAAAATTGTCTTGAAACGATAGAATCCCTTGATTTATTGTCGGAGGAAGGTATAATAGTAGCAGAACATGGAGTTCGTGATTACGTTCCCCAGCAAGTTGGAAAATTAGAGATTCTCAAGCAGAGAAAATACGGCAAAATCATGGTAACTATATACGGCGTACCATATGCAGAAGAGGAAAACACAGATGAGTAAAAAAGCTTTGTACTCGGGTTCCTTCGACCCGATGACAAACGGACATCTGGATATAATAACCAGAGCGTCTAAAATGTTTGACGAACTTACCGTCGGAGTAATTGTCAATCCAAACAAAAACCCTATGTTTACCCGTGAGGAAAGGGTTGAGATGATTAAGAAAGTAACGGCGGATTTACCTAATGTGAAGGTGGACAGTTTTCAGGGATTGCTTGCCGATTATGTAAACAAAAACAATTTTAATGCGGTGATAAGGGGACTAAGAGCTACCACAGACTTTGAATACGAAATTCAGATGGCACAGATGAATGACCGACTTTTTAATGAAGGTATAGAGTCAGTGTTTCTTATGACAAGTCCAAGATACTCTTTTATCAGTTCAAGTATGATTAAGGAAGTAGTATCCCTGGGTGGTTGTGCAGAGGGTCTTGTTCCTGACCTGATTCTAAAGAAAATGCAGGCAAAAATCACAAGATAATTAGGAGGACATGATGACAGTTTTAGATTTATTGGAAGAAATCGAGGATATCGTAGATAAAGCGCCTGGAGTTCCGCTAACCGGTAAAGTAATGGTTGATGCAGATGAGCTCAATGCAATTGTTATGGACATCAGAAAGAGTCTTCCGGATGATGTTCATCAGGCTCAGTGGGTGAAGGAGGAAAAGGAAAGAATCCTTCAGGAAGCGAGAGCCGAATACGAAAGACTTATTAACGAGGCAAAGAAACAGGCTGATTACCTTGTAGATACAAACGATATTACTCTTCGAGCACACAAGCTAAGCGAAGAGATTCAGCAGAATGCACACGAATATTCCAAAGAGCTTAAGATGCGTACCTACGACTACATGGATAAGATTCTTTTCGACATGGAAAATAAGATGGATGAGTTTGGAATGAAATTATTCGGCGAAATGTACGGTCAGATGGAAAAATCACTTCTCGAAATCAATAACATACTTAAGCAGAACAGAGAAGAAGTTAAAGAAATGGCATTTAACACACAGAACGGAACGGATGGCTCCGGAACAGATGTAAAATAGAATAATCAGAATATAACCCATAGGAGAAGAATAATATCTACTATGGGTTCATATTTTTTTGACAAAAAGAGAATAATAGTGCTTATGGGTTTTGCTGTATGTATATATATGGTGGCTTTTCCGGAAATAATCATCAAAGGCTCCAAAATCGCAATAGACATATGGCTGAATTCAATAGTTCCTGTTATAATGCCATTCTTTATAGTTGCCGGATTTTTGAAAGGAATAGGTATATGTGACAGCATACCGGTGAGAATCTATCCATTGGCCATGGCAGTATTGTCCGGATATCCTATGGGTGCAAAAATCGCAGGAGATTATTACAGAGAAGGTATAATAGACTCAAGAAATCTATACGGGCTTCTAAGCTACAGCATGGTAACGGGTCCCGCATTTATAATAGGAACTGTAGGGGTTTCGATGCTGGGATCATACAAGCTGGGGGTTATTCTTGCAGTGTCACACTATGGGGCAGCAATGATTAATGGACTGATATTTGGAGGCTTTTCACCTGTCAAAGACGACAGAAACAATCTGCCAAAATCAGCAAGAGAAATCCCTGATTATTACAAGGTACTGACAGACGCCATGCTTAACAGTTTTAAATCTGTAGCCATTATTCTGGCATATATTATGATTTTTATGATACTGTGCACATCCTTGGATTCCTTTGGACTGTTTTCCCTTACAAGTAATAAAACTCTGGAGGCTTTGATAAAAGGTTTTATGGAAATGACAGTGGGCTGTGGCTCAGTTGCCGGAGGAGATGTAGGAGAGATGTCTTCCTTGATCATATGTTCCTTCCTGATTTCATTTGGAGGTCTGTCTGTTTTAGGGCAGTCCGTCAGTATGCTGAATAACTGCGCCATAAAGGGCTTCAGACTTTTTAAGATAAAACTGAGTCATGGAATTCTAAGCGCAATAATAGCTTTTGCAATATTTGAAATTATGATACAATGAGAACATGAAGAGTTTAGGAATAATAGCAGAGTTTAATCCCTTCCATGAGGGTCATAAGTACTTAATAGACAGGGCAATGTCAGAGACCGGCTCTGATGTTTGTGTTGCCGTAATGAGCGGAAGCTTCGTTCAGAGAGGTGGCCCTGCAGTTGCTGACAAGTGGACAAGAACAATGCAGTCAATTAAGGGTGGAGTCAACCTGGTAATAGAGCTTCCTGCTGTTTTTGCCACAGCAAGTGCAGAGCTGTTTTCCTTTGGAGGCGTAAAGACGCTGGAAGCCCTTGGCTGTATAGATACCCTGGCTTTTGGCAGTGAAAGTGGGAATCTGGATGAACTTAAAAGAATCGCAGCAGCTTTGAAGGAGAATGACGTGGCTTTGATGACTTCGATAAGACAGTTCTGTAAAGAGGGCATGTCTTTCCCAAAGGCGCGGGAAAAAGCTTTGGAAGAGTCCTACGAGTATTTCTCCTCTGAGACACTGCGGAGTCCAAACAATATTCTTGCCATAGAATATCTGAAGCATCTTGAAAGAATGGAGCCTTTTACCGTAAAAAGAGTGGGAGCAGGTCATCATCAGTCTGCTTCGGAAATCAGAAGAAAGCTTGAGTCAGAAAATCCGGACAGGTTTTCGGAAATGGCTGACCGATATTTTACCCTGGTAAGAGGAGCTGTTTTAACCCATGACAGTGAAACTCTGGAATCACTGTCACCGGCAGGACAAGGATTGGGTAATAAGCTGAAAGCGGAAATAAGGTATGCAAATGACCTGGAGAGCATTATTGAAAGGGTGAAATCAAAGTCGGTAACATATAGCGGTATTTCACGTTATCTGGCAAACATTGTTCTCAATAAGGAATTGAATTACGAAGCTACGCCTGAATATATTCGCATTCTGGGTTTTGACAAAACCGGGGCGGAATTTCTTAAACAGATGAAGAGGAAAAAAAGCTGCAGCCTACCTGTTATTACCAATATTAACAAAGACAGAATTGAAACTGTAGAAGGCAGGAAAATGCTTGACCTTGACACCACTGCCACTGATATTCATAATCTTGTATGGGGTAACGATATGTACTCCATGTCAGATTACGTGCACAAGCCTATTTTGTATTAAATTTTTTAAAGGAAAACCTCATTTTATGTAGAATATTACACCGAGAGATTAAATCGGAGGTATTGATGGGGTTTTCTTTTTCTAATTCTACAATAGAAAATATAAAAAACCAGGTGAACATAGTTGATGTTGTAGGTCAAGTTGTTCAATTAAAACGAGCTGGATCCAATTATAAAGGCGTGTGTCCGTTTCATAACGAAAAAACACCCTCCTTTGTGGTGTCTGAAGCCAAGCAGATTTTCACCTGCTTCGGATGTGGTGCTACCGGAGACGTAATAGAGTTTGTGAAAAGGTATTATAATCTTGACTTCAGTGAGGCTGTAGAGAAGCTGGCTAACCAATACGGAATAACAATTGAGAAAAATACCCATAATGATAGTTATGAGGAGTATTACAGAGCCAATAAGTTAGCAGCACAGTTCTTTTACAGGTCATTTACTGAGAAAGCAAACAAAGGCTACGCATATATGCATGGTAGAAGTATTGCACCGGAAACTCTGAAAAAATTTGGAATCGGATACGCTGATGAACAATGGGACAGCCTTTACAATCATCTTCTTGCACAAGGTGTCGAACCGCGAATTATGGTTGAACTGGGACTGGTAAGCCGTTCCAAAAACGGAAAGTATTATGACAAATTCAGAAATCGTGTAATGTTCCCAATATTCAACACGAGCAAGCGGATTATCGGCTTTGGGGGAAGGTGCATTAACCCGGAAGATGAACCCAAATATCTTAACTCACCTGAAAATAAGATTTTTCAGAAGAAGAATAACCTGTATGGTTTAAACTTTGCCAGACAGTCAGTGGGAAATGAAGACTACATAATACTGGTGGAAGGTTATATGGATGTTATATCCCTCTACCAGAGTGGAATAACCAATGTATCCGCATCTCTTGGAACTGCTTTAACAGAAAACCAGTCCAGACTGATCAAGCGTTATACGAAGAATGTGGTTTTGACCTATGATGCTGATAATGCAGGAAGAGCGGCTGCTTTGAGAGGAATGGACATTCTTAAAAATGAGGGCTGCAAGGTTAAGGTTCTTCATGTCTCCGATGGAAAAGATCCGGATGAGTATATAAAGAAATACGGTAAACAGAGTTTCCTTGATCTTATTGAGAATAAAGCCCTTCCTTTTGCAGACTACAAGCTGGAGGCGGTAAAACAGGGCTTTGATTTAAACAAGGACGAAGACAGGCTCAGCTACATGGAAAAGGCAGCGGCTATTCTAAAGGATCTGAGCCCTGTTGAGCAGGACATTTATGTCAAAAAAATATCTAAGGAAATCAAGGTTGCCGAAAGTGCAATAAGAAGAGAACTAAATGTTGATACCGGTGAGGAAAAGAGAAGATATAATCCTGTAAAAACTAATGAGGATGAAGCCAGCACCGAGATGTCACAGTTGGAGAAGACTCTTATTAAAGTAGTTTTGACAGATGAAGAGTATTTAGACAGACTTACAGAGTGGAAGGAAATCTTTGAGAGTGAATTAGGAATGAGAATATATGAACTCTTAAGGAAAGAATGTTATAGAAACGGCAGTATTGATCTGAAGCTGATTTTAGACAGCCTTTCTACAGGAGAGGCAAAGACTGTCGAGGAAATAGCAGACAACATCATTCTTGGCGGTAACGAAGAGAAGGTGTTTAACGATTGTATTAACACATGGAGAAAGAAACGGTTAAACCGAGAGTTTGAACAGATAAACACACTTCTTTCCATGGCTGATGAAGAGGAAAATCAGGATCGTATTACTGAGCTTACGGTAAGGCTTATGGAAATACAAAAAGAACTGAAGCGCTTATAGGGGGATAAAATGAGCACAGAAGAAAAGAATACACTAGAATCTAATGAAAGAATGCAAGAGCAGATGACTCCTGAACAGATTAAAGATGATGTCATTGCAAAGCTTACTGAAAAGGCAAAGGCAAAGAAAAACCTTTTGACCTATGCTGATATTGCAGAATTCCTTGATGGTATAGACCTTGACAAACACATCGTTGATGATATATACGAATCACTATTATCAAAGGATATTGAGATTGGATCAGAAACGGGTGATGACTTTGCGGCAATCCTAGACACTGAGGATGTTGATGGAAAAGACATTGAGGACGATGGCATTGTGGTAAATGAAGCCGGCGAAATAGATATTGAGGCAACCCTGCCAAAGGGTGTAGCTGTAGATGATCCTGTCAGAATGTATCTGAAAGAAATCGGCAAGGTATCACTGCTTAGCGCATCAGAGGAAATCGAACTGGCAAAGAGAATGGAGCAGGGTGACGAGGAAGCAAAGAAGAGACTTTGCGAAGCCAACCTGAGGCTGGTTGTCAGCATAGCTAAGAGATATGTTGGAAGAGGAATGCTTTTCCTTGACCTCATCCAGGAAGGAAATCTTGGTCTTATCAAGGCGGTTGACAAGTTTGACTATCGTAAAGGATACAAATTCTCCACATATGCTACCTGGTGGATCAGACAGGCAATTACAAGATCAATTGCTGACCAGGCAAGAACTATCAGAATCCCTGTTCATATGGTAGAAACTATCAACAAGCTTATCAGAGTTTCAAGACAGCTTTTACAGACATACGGAAGGGAGCCACTTCCTGAGGAAATCGCTAAAGAGATGGGAATTTCAGTGGATAAGGTGAGAGAGATTCAGAAAATCGCTCAGGAACCTGTTTCTCTGGAAACTCCAATTGGTGAAGAGGAAGATAGTCACCTTGGAGATTTTATTCCTGATGACGATGTTCCGGCTCCTGCAGAAGCGGCTGCATTCTCAATGTTAAAAGATCAGCTGGTTGAAGTTCTGGATACTTTGACAGAAAGAGAGCAGAAAGTTCTGAAACTGAGATTCGGACTTGATGACGGTAGAGCAAGAACTCTTGAAGAAGTCGGTAAAGAATTCGATGTTACAAGGGAAAGAATCAGACAGATTGAAGCCAAGGCTTTAAGAAAGCTGAGACATCCAAGCAGAAGCAAGAAACTGAAGGACTATTTGGAATAATTCGGAGATAATGCTATGAAGCTAAGCGATAGATTACAACTTATTGCTGATGAAATCAATTACGGAGAAACCATGGCCGACGTTGGGACCGACCATGGTTTTTTGCCTTTATATCTGTTGGAATCGGGGAAATGTCCCCATGTAATAATGGCAGATATAAGCAGTGGTTCATTAGCAAAGGCAAATGAGAACTGCAAGCTTGCAGGACCGGGAAAAACCTACGATCTGAGACTGGGCGACGGAATAGACGTTCTGGAAGACGGAGAGGTGGATGTAGTTGTCATTGCCGGCATGGGCGGATTGCTCATAAGGGATATTCTTGACTGGAATGTTCAGAAAAGCCGCTCCATCAGGCGTTATATATTCCAGCCAAGGAATAAGGTGGGTGTTCTGAGATACTGGCTGAAGTCAAACGGCTTTGAAATTGTTAAGGAGAGCCTTGTAAGAGAGGGTAAATACATCTGTGAGGTTCTTACAGTAGAAAGCGGTTCGGCCGTATGCGGAGATATTGAATATACTGCGGAATTTGACTATCCTGACACACTTCTGGAATGGAAAAATCCATTAACCGGAGAGTATCTGCACACAAAGCTGAAGCTTGAGGAGGATATACTGAACAATATATTGGAAAACAGCACTAATCCTGATGCTGAAGCAAGCAAGGCTCAGGATAAAGTAAAAAGAATTCATTACCTGCTGGAAGCACTGGAGAAATAGTATGAAAAAAAGAGATTTAGTAAAAGTTATCCAATCTTTCTGTCCGGATTATCTGGCTGAGGAATGGGACAACTGCGGATTCCAAATTGATAACGATAGAGAAGATGTAGACAGGATACTGGTAGCATTGGAGATTACGGATGATGTAATTTCAGAAGCACTGGAAAACAAGGCAGATATGATAATTACCCATCATCCTATGCTGTTCCTGCCAATTCGCAATATCGATGTAAAAACCATTCCGGGCAGCTATATATCAAAGCTGATAAAGGGAGGAATATCGGTTTATTCATGCCATACGTCCTTTGATAAAGCTGAGAACGGAAACAATGATTACATAGGGAGAATACTGGATCTGGAAAATGTCAGACCTTTTGATAAGGATAACGGTTTCTGCAGAAAAGGGGAAACACCTTTTGAAACCACCTTTGCGGAGTTTGTATACCAGGTAGCAGATGCATTTCAGATAGACGAAAAGCATTTTCGGTATGTTGGTGATAAGAAGCGAATAATAAACTCTATTGGATGGTGCAGTGGAAGCGGAGCTGAATTTATCGACGATGCGGTGAGAGAAGGCTGTGATTTGTATATTACCGGAGATTTAAAATATCATGATGCTGTGGCCGCAAAGGAAAAGGGAATCTGCGTTCTGGATGCCGGTCATTACGGAACTGAGAAGATATTTGTGGAGAATATGGCAGAGCTTCTACAGTGCAGATTGAGAGATGAAAAGGTTGAAATAATCCAATCAATTATAGACATTAATCCGTTTTTATGATAAAATAACAAAGTTATGGGTAAGCCAGACAATCGCGTGCTTTTGCATGAGGAAAGTCCGGGCTCCACAGGGCGAGGATGCCGGATAACGTCCGGCGTAGGTAACTATAGGGAAAGTGCAACAGAAACATTCCGCCGAAACGGGTAATGCCGTGGTAAGGTTGAAATGGTGAGGTAAGAGCTCACCGGCGTTATGGAGACATGACGGCCGTGTAAACCCCATCCGGAGCAAGGTCAAAAGTGGGCGTGAAAGGTGGCTGCCCGTCACTGCCCGGTATGGTAGACCGCAAGAGCGTGCAGTAATGTTACGCCATAGATAGATGATTGTCTAATACAGAACCCGGCTTACAGGTTTGCCCATAACTTTATAAACAATACGAGTAATAACTATAAGACGAGGAGAAGAGATTTTATGACAGAGGAGAAATTAGAGATTACTCCTGACAATGGAATTACTGAGAACAAGATGGGGGTCGCTCCCATTGGCAGACTTCTTGCTTCCATGGCATGGCCCGCAATTCTGTCCATGACTATTCTTGCGTTATATAATGTTGTTGACAGCGTTTTCGTTTCAATGGTAAGTCCTAAAGCACTTACGGCAGTATCAATCGTTGCACCGTTGCAGATGCTGATTGTGTCCCTTGGTGTCGGAAGTGGTGTAGGAGTTAATTCGTTGATTGCAAGAAGACTTGGGGCAAAACGATTTGAAGAGGCAAATAAGGCAGCCGGAACCAGTTTTAAAATTGCGGCTTTCAATTACTTGATTTTTTTGCTGGTAGGAATTTTCATCGCAAGACCTTTTATGAGTGCTTATACTGAAGATGCCGAAGTATTTGCATGGGGTCTTGATTATCTGAAAATTGTAACCATGGGCAGTCTGTTTGTTATGATTTCAATGCAGTTGGAGAAGGTGCTCCAGGCTACCGGTAACATGATTGGTCCGATGATAGTAAGCTTATCCGGTGCAATTGTAAATCTGATACTTGACCCTTTTCTGATTTTCGGATTGTTTGGACTGCCGAAAATGGGTGTCGCAGGTGCAGGACTGGCAACAGTAATAGGTCAGGCAGTGGGCATGTGTGTTGCCCTTTATCTGATTAAATCAAGGGAACATGATGTAGAAGTAAGAATTAATGAAGAATTAGACTGGAAAATTATAAAGGATATATACGCTGTAGGATTACCATCAATAATCATGCAGTCTATAGGCTCGATAATGCTGTTCGGATATAATGCAATTCTTGCAGGTTCTGCTGCAGCAGTAGCTGTTCTGGGTGTATATTTCAAACTTCAATCCTTTGTATTTATGCCGGTTTTCGGCTTAAATCAGGGTGCAATGCCTATTATGGGCTATAATTTCGGTGCAAGAAGCAAGAAAAGACTTATGCAGACCTACAAGTATGGACTCTGCTCGGCAATTGTCATCATGTCCTTTGGATTGCTGATATTCCAGACATGTCCCGGATTGCTGTTAAAACTATTTAACGCAGATAAAGAAATGCTGGAAATCGGGATACCGGCGTTAAGACTTATAAGCCTCTGCTTTATACCTGCAGCCTTTGGCATTATGACATCAACCCTGTTCCAGGGAATAGGACACGGCGTACTGAGCCTGATTGGTTCTTTTTTACGCCAGCTCGTCGGAATTCTGCCTATAGCATATCTGCTTTACAATTACGCAGGGGTTACTGCTTCATGGGCATCATTCCCGCTTGCAGAGATAATAGGTCTGATCTATTCAGCCGCTTTATTGACCTTTATTTACAAAAAAGAAATCAAAAACTTATAAACTAATATTTTAACAATTGATTAGAGGTATTCGCATGAAATTAGGAATAGACATAGGTTCAACAACTGTAAAACTTGTCCTTCTCGACGAAGAGGGCAAAGTGGCATATTCCAAATATGAAAGACATATGTCAAATGTTTTTGAAAAAGTGGAAGAACTAATTGAAGACATGCACAGACAGTATGGTGATATGGAGTTACAGACAGTGATAACCGGATCAGGTGGACTGTCTCTTGCCAAATTGCTGGGTATTCATTTTGAGCAAGAGGTTATCGCATGCAGTAAGGCTGTGGAAACTCTTATACCGGAAACAGAGGTTGCAATTGAACTTGGCGGAGAAGACGCCAAGATAACCTTCTACGGTTCTACAATTGAACAGAGAATGAACGGCACATGTGCAGGCGGAACAGGTGCGTTTATAGACCAGATGGCAGTTCTGCTTAATACTGATGCAGCCGGACTTAATGAAGCAGCAAAGAATGTTAAAATGATCTACCCTATTGCTGCTCGATGTGGTGTATTTGCTAAAACAGACATACAGCCATTGATTAATGACGGTGTTTCTATTGAGGACTTATCTGCATCTATATTCCAGGCTGTAGTAAATCAGACTATAAGTGGACTGGCATGTGGACATACGATTAAAGGAAAAGTGGCATTTCTGGGTGGACCTCTTACATTCCTTTCGGAATTGAGAAAGCGTTTTATCGAAACTCTTGAGCTTACTCCGGACAATGTAATATTTCCTGAGGATTCCAAATTTTTCGTTGCTATCGGAGCTGCCATGCTGGCTGATAATAAAGAGTCTGTTTCTCTGGAAACCATATACCGCCGAATGAAAGATGCGGATCAGACTCAGCTTTCAGATACCAAGTTTATTGAACCGTTATTTAGAAACAGACAGGAATATGACGCTTTCATTACAAGACATAATCGTGATAAGGTGAAGCGCAGAGATATATCAAAGGTTAAAGGTGCTACATATCTGGGTATAGACGCAGGATCTACCACTACTAAGGCAACTCTTATAGACCAGGATGGTTATCTTGTTTATTCATTCTACAGGAGTAACGAAGGAAATCCTCTTGAAGTGGTAAGAACCATGCTGAAAGATCTTTACAGCTTACTTCCTAAGCAGGCATTCATCGCTAACACATGTGTAACCGGCTATGGTGAAGGTCTGATAAAGGCTGCATTTAAAGCTGACATGGGTGAAATCGAAACGATGGCCCATTATAAAGGTGCAGAATTCTTCTTACCGGGTGTAGAGTTTATACTTGACATCGGTGGACAGGACATGAAATGCATGAAGATTAAGGATAATGCAATATACAACATTATGCTTAATGAAGCATGTTCCTCAGGCTGTGGATCATTCCTTGAAACTTACGCAAAATCAGTAAATCTTGATACAGATGCCTTTGCCGAAGAAGCTTTGTTTTCTGAGAATCCTGTAGATCTGGGAACAAGATGTACCGTATTCATGAACTCCAAGGTTAAGCAGGCCCAGAAAGAAGGGGCTACAATAGGTGATATTTCCGCAGGTCTTTCATACTCAGTAATTAAGAATGCATTGTACAAGGTTATAAAACTGAGAAATCCTGAAGAAGCGGGAGAAAAAATCGTGGTTCAGGGTGGAACCTTTATGAACAATGCTGTTCTGCGTAGTATAGAAAAGATAATCGGAAAGGAAGTAGTCAGACCGGATATCGCCGGATTAATGGGGGCTTACGGATGTGCTTTAATAGCCAAGGAAAACTATGTGGAGGATTCCCAAAGCTCCATACTGACCAGAGACCAGCTGAACGATTTCAAGGTGAAACATTCAAACGGAAGATGTAAAGGCTGTGAAAACAGATGCATTCTTACCATCAATAAGTTTGCAGACGGTTCTCGCTTTATTACAGGTAATCGCTGTGAGAAGGGAGCCGGCGGAGCCGATCATGCCAATAAACTTCCAAACCTGTATGATTATAAGTTCAAAAGACTATTCGGATACAAGCCTTTATCAGACTTTGATGCAATAAGAGGTACAGTGGGAATTCCTAGAGTACTTAACATGTATGAAGATTATCCGTTCTGGTTTACTTTGTTTACAGAACTGAAATTCAGGGTTGAACTCTCACCGGTTTCCAACAAAATAATGTACGAGAAGGGAATGGATACCATTTCCTCAGATACTGCTTGTTATCCCGCAAAGCTTGTTCACGGACATATCAAGGCACTGGTTGACAACGGTGTGAAATGGATATTCTACCCTTGCATAAACTATGAGAGAATAGAGGATCCATCAGCACCAAATCACTATAACTGTCCTATTGTTGCTACTTACCCTGAAGTAATCGCTAATAACATGGACGATGTTTTCGCAGAAAATGAGGTTAGATTTTCTCATCCGTTCCTGCCTTATGATAACGATTTGAGACTTGCCGAAAGACTAGCGGAGGAGTTTAGATATTTACATATATCTAAAGAAGAAATCGTATCTGCTGTTTCCGTGGCTCGTAAAGAGCAGAAAAGATATAAAGCTGATGTGAAAAAACAGGGAGAATATGCACTTAAATATGCAAAATCTCACGGCAAGAAGTGCATTGTCCTGTCAGGACGACCATATCACGTTGATCCTGAAATAAATCACGGTATTGATAAGCTGATTACTTCATTTGACCTTGTAGTGTTATCTGAGGATTCAATCCAGCACATGGGTCAGCTTGAAAGGCCTTTAAGAGTTCTTGATCAGTGGGTTTACCATTCAAGGCTATACAAGGCTGCAAGCTTTGTTGGTGAGAGAAACGATGTTGAGCTTATACAGCTTAACTCATTCGGATGTGGTCTCGATGCCGTTACAACAGACCAGGTTGAGGAAATCTGTAACGCAAACAACAAGCTGTACACTGTTCTGAAAATAGACGAGGGATCCAATCTTGGAGCTGCTAAAATAAGAATAAGATCACTGAAAGCTGCAATGGATGAACGTGAAAAGAACGGAGTAGTGGCTAATCCATCTCATAAGCCATATGAAAGAAAGCTTTTCACCGAAGAAATGCGTAAAGGTTACAACATTCTGGTTCCTCAGATGTCACCGATCCATTTCTCATATCTTGAGCCAGCCATGAGAGCATGTGGATACAACGCGGTACTGCTTCCACCGGTAGATAAAAACTCGGTAGAGGAAGGTCTGCGTTACATAAACAATGATGCATGCTACCCAACTATCGTTACACTGGGACAGATTATTTCCGCTCTTAAGTCGGGAGAGTATGACCTGGACAAGACAGCGGTATTCATGTCACAGACAGGTGGAGGATGCAGAGCAAGTAATTACGTCGCACTTTTGAGAAAAGCTCTAAAGGATCTGGATATGGAGCAGGTGCCGGTAATTTCCTTTAACATCGTGGGACTGGAAAAGAATCCGGGATTTAAAATAACTCCAAAAATGGGAGTAAGACTTGTCGTCGGTGCCGTATATGGCGATCTGGTAATGAGAATTCTTTACGCAACCAGACCGTATGAGAAGATACCGGGAACCTGTCAGGCTATTCTTGACAGATATCATGATAGAATAATAGACAATATCATTCATTTCAATCGAAAGAAATATGCTGAAATTATCAGCCAGCTTGTATCTGAATTTGACAGTGTTGAAAGGATTGACGTAAAGAAACCTAAGGTTGGTGTAGTAGGAGAGATTCTTGTTAAATACCATCCTAATGCCAACAACGACATCGTTGGAATTATCGAAAACGAAGGCGGAGAGGCGGTTGTACTTGAGCTGATTGACTTCTTCCTTTACGGAATGTACAACAAGCGATTCAACTATGAAAAGCTTTCAGGAACATACAAGGAGATGAAACTCAACGGCATTGCAATCAAAGCAATCGAATGGCTGCGTAAACCTATGAGAAAAGCCCTTCGCGAAAGCATTCACTTTACTGAACCGGCATACATAGAAGAAACTGCAGAAGCAGCATCAACTATTACTTCGGTTGGAAACCAGTGTGGTGAAGGCTGGCTTCTGACAGGGGAAATGATCGAGCTGGTTCACAATGGCGTAGAAAACATTGTATGTCTGCAGCCGTTTGCATGTCTTCCAAACCATGTAACCGGTAAGGGTATGATGAAAGCTATTCGAAAGCTAAATCCAAAGGCAAATATTGCAGCTATTGACTATGATCCGGGTGCAAGTGATGTTAACCAGCTGAATAGAATTAAGCTGATGATGGCAACTGCACACAAGAACATGGTTGAAAAGTAAAAAAGGTTGTAGTATAATACAAAAGTTAAAAACAATTTAAAGGATAAGGAGGTGTCTCCATGGGTAGACACGGTACAATAGCAGGAAGAAAAGCAGCACAGGACTCCAAAAGAGCTGCAATGTTTACTAAATATGCAAAGGCTATTACAGTAGCAGCTAAAGACGGAGGAGATCCGGAATACAATGCCGGACTGAGAGTTGCAATTGAAAAAGCAAAGGCAATCAGTATGCCTAATGATAACATTCAGAGAGCCATCAAGAAAGGTACAGGTGAACTGGGTGGAGCATCATATGAAGAACTTTCTTTTGAAGGATACGGTGCAGGTGGAGTTGCAGTTATTGTAAACTGTCTGACAGATAATACTAACAGAACAACTTCATTCGTAAGATCAACTTTTGATAAGCACGGTGGAAACCTGGGAACTCCCGGATGTGTTTCATACATGTTCTCAAGAAAGGGTGTACTTATCATCGAAAAAACAGATGAAATCGACGAAGATGAATTAATGGAAGTAGCACTTGAATCCGGTGCAGATGATATGGTTACTGAGGATGACAGCTTTACTGTTTACACAGAACCTAATGCATATACTGATGTATATCAGGCACTGAAGGATGCAGGCTATGAATTTATCGAATCAGATATCGAATTCGTACCATCTATGGAAAGCAATCCAACTGAAGAACATGATATTAAGAAACTTCAGAAGATGATTGATATTCTGGAAGATAACGATGACGTCCAGAAAGTTCAGACTAACTGCGGAATCGATCTTTATGAAGCATAATTAAATACTGTTTCAGACATGAAAAACAAATGCTGTCGAATTATGGACATTTCCATAGAGTCGACAGCATTTTCTTTAGATGAAAAAGGCCCGAATTCAACGTTAGGATATAATTGACGCCCTATCATCCGATAGGTGGGTGTCCTGCCCGATGCGTCTGTCTTCCACTCGATGGAGGCTTGACATAGTCACCGTGGACCCGGACTCCCTTAAAATAAGTGTAGGTTCAATTATGGTTCCTAACAAAAGATTCAGGTCTTGATACTATTATAGCTCATAACAGACAAAATATCACTAATAAAATATGGAAATTCAATAAAAAAACAAGGCGTATTTTATTGCCTAATTATCTAAAAATGATATAATTATAATATGTGTGCATATTTAGAAACGAATAGAACGGAGCAAAAATGATAAACCTTAAACCAGATGAGATATTAGAACAAACCATTTGCACTTCAGCGGTAAAAGCTTCAGGAAGCCTGAAAAAGCTGACAATTTTAGGAGTCTTTGCCGGAATGTTCATAGCAATGGGAGGAGCGGCAGCCAACATGTGCAGTTATTGTTTTCTTGCAGATGCCGCGACTGTAGGAATCGGCAGAATGATAAGCGGACTGATATTTCCGGCAGGCTTGATAATGGTAGTTTTGGCCGGTGGTGAGCTTTTTACAGGAAACTGCATGATGGTTGCAGGAATACTGGATAATAGAATAACCGTCGGTGGAATGCTCAGAAACTGGACTATTGTATATATCGCTAACTTTATAGGCGGAGCATTGATTGCATGGATGTTTGTTTATGGCGGTTTAATTGATACAGGAAAGGGTATGCTTGAAACTGTTATGATAAACAGTGCAGTGGCTAAGGTCTCCCTCAATTTCGGACAGGCCTTCATAAGAGGTATTCTATGTAATATTCTGGTCTGCATTGCTGTATGGATAGGTACAGGTGCAGATTCTACCGTAGGAAAGATTTTCGGTATGTTCTTTCCTATATGGGCTTTTGTAGCATCAGGTTATGAGCACAGTGTGGCAAACATGTTTTTTGTTCCTGCAGGAATCTTTGCTGACGGTGGTGCTACTGAAGGACTAAACTGGATTGGATTTCTGGTGAACAACCTTATTCCTGTAACACTTGGTAATATAGCAGGTGGTGGATTATTTGTTGCCGGATTGTACTATTTTGCATTAAAGGGAAAAGAGTAATGTCTAAAAGAATTGTAATTATCGATGGAAACAGCCTGATTAACAGGGCTTATTATGCTATGCAGAGACCGATGATAACCAAGGATGGAGTTTACACTCAGGGTATCTACGGTTTTATAAACATGTTAAACAAAATACAAGATGACTATGCACCTGACTATATGGCTGTTGCATGGGACAGAAAGGCACCTACCTTCAGACATGAGGAGTATAAGGAATATAAGGCCGGCAGGAAAAAAATGCCTATGGAACTGGCTATGGAACTGCCTATTATGAAGGATATTCTTAATGCCATGAACATAGCTAACCTGGAAATTGACGGATTTGAAGCAGATGATATCATAGGAACAGTTGCTCGCATTGCCGAGGAAGAAGGGTTTGAACCATTGATTATTACCGGAGATAAGGATGCATTACAGCTGGCAACTGATATTACCCATGTTCTCATAACCAGAAAGGGAATAACCGATTTTGATCTTTATGACAGAGACAAAATGATAGAAAGATATCAGCTTACTCCTGAACAGTTCATTGACTTAAAGGGGCTTATGGGTGATCAGTCTGACAATATTCCAGGCATTCCGGGAGTAGGCGAGAAGACCGGAATAAAGCTTCTGACCCAGTTTGGAAGTGTTTCCAATCTGCTTGCAAACACAGATCAGATTGCCAACGAAAAACTACGTCTTAAGGTAGAGGAAAACGCTCAGCTGGCAGCTATGAGCCGCCGATTGGCTGAGATTAATAAATACGTACCTTTGGACATCAATATAGAGGACTATAAACTGGAAGAGCCTGACTATGATAAACTGATTGACATCTATGTTAAGCTGGAATTTAATTCTTTTCTCAAGCGCTTGTCTCCCGAAACCCTGAGGAACAAGGAAGAACGGGAAACAGATGAAGCTGAATACGAGATGATAACAGTAGGTGATTCAGCTACTCTTGAGGTATTGAATCAGTTGCCCGCAGCATCACCGGTGATTATCAAAGTCTTCAGCGATGACAATCACGTACAGGAACCGTGTATAACCGGAATTTCAATTCTTTCAGGTGAAAAGTACTATTATGTCAGTGTAAATGGCGATTCCGACATGGAAGCACTGATGATAAGAATTCTCAACGAAAAGAAGCTGACATATATAGGACATGATTTGATTAAAGATTATTATACTTTGATGTATAAGGGTCTGAAAGAAATCAAAAGCTGTTTTGATACAGCTGTGGCAGGTTATGTGCTTGATCCTACAAAATCCGGCTACGATTTGAAACTGTTAACCTTCGAACTGCTTCACTATGAGCTTCAGGACGAAAAATCCTTCCTGGAAGAAAGCAGCCAGATAGATTTACTGGGAAACAGCGACGGTAAATATGCTGACTATGGTCTGAAGTATTGCCTGGCTGTCAAAAAAATAATGGAGATCCAGAATCGAAGACTGGATGAAAATGAACTGAAAAATGTCTTTGAAAAAATTGAATTACCTTTGATAGAAGTCCTTGCTGCTATGGAAACCGAAGGTTTTGATGCCGACAGAGACATGATTGAGCAGTTTGGTACCATGTTGAAGAGTGAGATAGATACCCTTGAACAAAGTATCTATGAGCTTGCCGGCAAAGAATTTAACATTAATTCTCCATCACAGCTTGGAGTAGTGCTGTTCGAGGATCTTGGGCTTCCGGTTATAAAGAAAACTAAGAGAGGATACAGCACAGGTGCTGAAATACTTGAAAAGTTAAAAGATAAGCATCCGATAATCGAAATGGTTCTTCAATACAGAACGCTTACTAAGCTTAACAGCACATACGTTGAAGGTTTGAAACCTTTAATAGGCAAAGACGGAAAAATAAGGGCACATTTCAGACAGACGGTAACCTCCACAGGACGTATAAGCTGTACTGAACCGAATCTTCAGAATATTCCGGTTAAACAGGAACTTGGCAGACAGCTTCGAAAAGCTTTTACAGGTGGAACAGGAACCCTTGTCGGTGCCGACTACTCACAGATTGAACTCAGGGTGCTTGCTCATCTGTCTGAAGATTCCAATCTTCTGGAAGCCTTCAATAATGGAGATGATATTCACAGAAACACAGCATCGAGAGTGTTCAATATTCCTTACGACCAGGTTACAAGTCTGGACAGAAGTCGTGCTAAAGCAGTTAACTTTGGTGTGATATACGGAATGAGTGGTTTCGGTCTATCGGAGAATCTAAATATTACGAGAAAAGAAGCAGAAAAATACATTGCTGATTACTTTGATAAGCACAAGGCGGTAAAGGCCTATATGGATAATCAGATTAAAGGCTGCAGGGAGAACGGATACACCGTTACCGTTATGGGACGAAAAAGATATATTCACGAGATTAATTCATCAAATTATATGACAAGACAATTAGGTGAACGACTTGCCATGAACAGTCCCATTCAGGGTAGTGCAGCAGACATTATCAAGCTGGCAATGATTAAGGTATACAATGAGTTGAAGGACAAGAGCTTTAAATCAAAGCTTATTCTTCAGGTTCATGACGAGCTTATCATAAAAGCAAGAAATGATGAGATAGAAGCGGTTAAAGAACTGCTGGTAAGAAATATGGAAGAGGCAATGAGTTTAAAGGTGAAACTGGAAAGTGACCTTAACGTGGGAAACACCTGGTTTGACCTGAAATAAGGGGTTACAGATGAAAATCATAGGCTTGACCGGTGGAATAGGGACAGGAAAATCCACTGTTTCCGAGTATCTTGTAAAAATGGGCTACAAGGTGATTGATGCAGATGCAATTTCTCATCAGGTTACGGAAAAGGGAAGTCCTTCACTGGATTTAATCAGAGAAAAATTCGGTAATGAGTTTTTTCTTCAGGACGGATCCCTGGATCGAAAGAAAATGGCTCAGCTGGTTTTTAACAGTAAAAGACATAAGGATATGCTGGAGGGCATCGTTACAGAGGAAGTGTTTTCGCGAATCAGAAAACAGCTTGAAGAACTGTCTCGTGCTGAAACCTGTCCGACGACAGTCTTCCTCGATGTACCTCTTTTGTTTGAAACAGGGGCGGACTGTATGGCTGATGAGACATGGCTTGTAACGGCAGATCTCGATACCAGAATAAAACGTGTAATGCAGAGAGATGGGATTTCCAGAGAACAGGTTTTGGAAAGAGTGTCCAATCAGATGAGTTGCGAAAAAAAGGCAGAGCTTGCTGATTTTGTAATTGATAATTCTAAAGGAAAGGAAGAACTCTACCGCAGGGTGGATGTTTTGATAGAAGAAAATGTTAATGAACAGCAGTAAAAGTACACCGCAAAAAATATTTGATTTTTTACATGCCAATATACTGATAATTATCGTGGGAATAGTTATTATTACCAGTATTCTGTCCACATTTGCAATTCTGACAGAGGACGAGGAAGAAAAACAAGATAACAAGGACACCGTTACCTATGAGGAAACCAATAAAGTGTATCTGTCTATGGACAATGTCAGCTCTTTAAATCCTTTATCATCAAATGACCTGGACACTTATTACATTTCACAGATACTCTACAACGGTCTTTTCAAACTGAATGATAACCTTAACATTGAAGCTGACCTGGTAGACAGCTATTCAACCAGTGCAAAAAACGGTACAGTAGATATAAAGCTGAGAAAAGCACAGTTCAGTGACGGTGCTTCACTTAGTGCAGATGATGTGTATTTTACTGTAAATACCATTAAACAGATTGGCCAAAAAAGTCCTTATTATAATTATGTGGATAAGATTGAGAGTGTGTATGTTACAGGAAGCAGGGAACTGACCATAGAGTTTAAGGATAAAAACGATGCAGCACTGGATAACCTGGTCTTTCCAATTGTATCACAGCAAAGCTACCAGATAGACGAAAACAATGTTCCCGGCACAGGTCCGTACAAGTACTATAAGTATCATAAGCAGAGAATTCTTACGCTGAAGCCTAACAAACACTATTTTGGTGGAGAAGTGAAGGGTACTATTGTGTTTAAGTACGTCAAAAACAAGGATGCCTCCACAGGTCTTATTACTGCGGATATGATAACGGCATATCTGAACAGAAATGCCGACTCCGATGCGGACGCAGAGGATAAGAATCTTAAATACACACCTGTAATCTCATCAGAGGCAGAATATCTTGGATTTAACTTTACAAACAAATACCTTAAGGACAAAAATATCAGAAAGGCTATAGCGTTGGCCATAGATGCAGAAAACATCATCAATGAGAACTATGGTGGTACGGCAGTAATGGCTGACAGTATCTATTATCCCGGATTTATGGGAACCTCCGATACAGGGGAAAGATATATCGTAGATCAGAGGCAGTCATCGGAGCTATTAAAGGAGGCAGGATTAAAAGAACTGAATGTAGATGGATATCTTGTGGACTCCAAGAATAATCCTGTTGAGTTTACTCTGGTAGTTAACAAATCTAACGGCAGCCGAGTGGATACAGCTCGTTCTATTGCTGATGATTTGCAGAAGGTTGGCATTAAGGTTAAAATAAAGAGCCTAAGCTGGAAAAGTTATGTTAATGCCATAAATAACAGAAAATACGATCTGTATCTTGGAGGCTACAGCTTTGATAAACAGTTCAACCTGAAGTCCTTATTCAGCAAGTCAAAATTGAAAGGTTTCTCCAATACAGACCTGACTGAATGTGTGAATAGGATGGAATATGCACTTACAGCAAAAAAACAGGCGGAAAACTTTATAAAGCTTGATGGGCTCCTTGCTGAAGAGACTCCCTACTATTGCATCTGTTATAAAACATACGGATTTATTACGGTAAAGCATTTCGAAAGCAAATCAAAACCTACATTCTTTAACATTTACAGAGACTGCAATGAATGGGTATGGAAAAAGGCAGTTTCTGTAAAAACAGATGAGAAATAATAGAATGTTATGCTTGAAGTTTATTCGAAATAGTGGTATTATACTAGATGTGATTTGCGGTTGTGGCGGAATGGCAGACGCGCACGGTTGAGGGCCGTGTGGGGCAACTCGTGCTGGTTCAAGTCCAGTCAGCCGCACCATTATTAGGACCAACATGGGATTGTGTTGGTCCTAATAGATTGCATAAATTATCATTGACTGTCAATAGCTCATATGCTAGAATAATTTTGTTACGCCGGCGTGATGGAATTGGCAGACGTGCGGGATTCAAAATCCCGTGGTGGCAACACCGTATGGGTTCGACCCCCATCGCCGGCACCATTTGAAAAATAATATTAATAAAGAATACGGAGGAAAACATGGGCGGCAATAATGGAACATTAGTTGGAAATATTGTAATGTTAGTAGCTGTATTTGCAGCATTTTACTTTTTCCTAATCAGACCACAGAAAAAGAAGGACAGAAGCATTCAGGATATGAGAAATAACCTTCAGGTTGGAGATGAAGTTGTTACAATCGGCGGAATCTGTGGTAAAATTGTAAAAACTAAGGCAGATACTATTGTTATTCAGGTTGGAGCAGACAGAGTTAAGTTTGAAATGATGAGATGGGCTATTTCATCTGTAACAAGCACTAAGAACGCTCCTAAACAGGAAGAGGAAGCTCCTAAGAAGGTTGTCCCTAAGAGACTTAAGAAGGACGATGTTGAACCTGTTGAAGAAGAAGTAAATGCACCTGAAGAAAACTAAAATTTCATTATCGAGGAACATCCGGCACAGCTCATTTATGAGCTGTGTTTTTGTTTATTTTGAGCCATTTTTTTGACATTTTCCCCTTGCCGAGAGTAGCAAAAAGTAGTAGAATAAAATGTAAAATAATATTCACAATTTGTTTCTTTTTTTATAAAAAAAGCATTTTAATTTGTGAAAATAAATAAACAACTCAAAGAAAGAGAGACTAACAAATGAAGGCAAAATTAAAGAGAGTTTTAGCTTTATTAATTGTTCTGATTGTGGCTTTCGGATGGTATGTGACTTGTGTAGGTATAGGTCCCATTGAATCCGTAAAAGAAGAAATGAAATTCGGTCTGGACATTAATGGTGGAGTGTATGTTGTTCTTGAGGCAGACCAGGATGACATTTCAGATATGTCCGCAGATGAATTGAAGCAGGTTATGGAACAGACTAGAGCAGTACTTAATAATCGTGTTAATGCCATGGGTATTTCCGAAGCAACCGTATCTATCGAAGGAACCGATAGATTGAGAGTTGAAATGCCGGGAGTAGAGAATGCAGAAGAAGCTATCGCGCAAATTGGACAGACAGCACAGTTAAGCTTCCTGCTTGCAGACGGAACAGTAGCACTGACAGGCGAAGATGTTAAGGATGCCGGAATAGATACTGACACCGAGAATGGCGGGTACAAGATTGATTTAAGCTTTACTTCAGACGGAGCAGATAAATTTGCTGCAGCAACCAAACAGGCATCATCAGGTCAGGTGAAGACAAATGAAGTATTCGAGCAGATCGGAATAGAAAATAATGCAGTTATAATCATGCTGGATAATAATATTGTAACCGCACCAACCTGTGATCAGACAATCAATCAGGCTTCATGCGAAATCACAAGAAGAGGTGGAGGTTATTCCAAGGAAGAAGCTTCCAATACCGCAGCATTGATTAAGGGCGGAGCACTTCCTATTTCACTACATGATATTACTTCCTCTGTTCAGACAGCAACTATAGGAGTAGATGCGCTGAATAAGAGTATTGTAGCAGGTGCAATCGGACTGGGATTGGTATTTGTTTTGATGATTTTTGTTTACAGCATACTTGGACTGTTTGCAGACATTGCCTTGCTGCTGTATGTACTTCTTGTTCTGTGGATTATGGTTGGAATGGGAAGCGTTCTTACTTTACCGGGAATTGCCGGTATCATACTGTCAATAGGTATGGCAGTAGACGCCAACGTAATTATATTCTCAAGAATTAAAGAAGAAATAGCAAAGGGTAAAACCGTAAGAGTTGCAGTTGACCAGGGCTTCAAGAACGCTTTAACTACAGTTCTGGACGCACAGATTACTACCTTGATTGCGTCAGTCGTACTTTATGAAATCGGATCAACTACAGTTAAGGGCTTTGCTCTTACTTTGATGATTGGTATTGTTGTAAGCATTTTCACAGCAGTGGTAATCACACAGCTGTTTATCGGTATCATTGCAGAAAGCAAGACATTCAGCAAGAACAAGTTCTTTGGTGTTAAGGAAGACGGCACTCCAAAGAAATTTATAAAGAAAGAATTTGACTTCCTGAAGAACAGAAAAGTCTTTTACTGCATCAGCACAGGTATCATAGTACTTGGCATTGTCTTTACAATGGTTAGAGGCTTCAACTACGGTATTGACTTTACCGGAGGTACAATGATTCAGTTAGATATGGGTAAGACTGTAGAAACTACTGAGGTAGAAAAGGCTCTTGAAGACTATGACCTAAAGGATTTAACTGTTGTTCTGGCAGGTGCAGAGGAAGATCAGGTTATTATTAAAACTATTAACGCTTTAGATAACGAAGCAAGACAGGAAGTAATCAATACTCTGGAAAAGGAATTCAAGCTTGATGAAGACTGCGTACTGGCATCAGAAGAATTCGGACCTACAGTAGGTAAGGAACTTAAGACAAACGCAGTAAAATCAATCGTTATAGCAGCTATTTGCATGCTAATATACATCATTTTCAGATTCAAATCATGGAAGTACGGTGCGGCATCAGTTGCAGGTATTCTGCACGATGTTCTGATGGTATTATCCTTCTACGCTATTTTCCATGTTACCATCAACAATCCTTTTATTGCAGGTATTCTGACAGTAGTAGGTTACTCCATAAACGACACAATCGTTGTATTTGACAGAATAAGAGAAAACAAGAGATTACATCATCGTTCACAGTCTAATGATGAAATAATCAACCACAGCATTAACCAGACCATAGACAGATCAATCATGACAAGTTTAACAACTCTGGTTAGTATGATAGCCTTATTCTTTATGGTATCAACCTCCATCAGAGAATTCGTATTACCGCTGATAGTAGGTGTGCTGGTAGGAACATATTCATCCATTTTCTTATGCAGCCCACTATACTACGAGCTAAACAAAGCTGATGATACATCAAAGTATGTAAAAGCTAACAAGTCAAAAAAATCTAAGAAAAAAGACAACAAATAACGATTTATCATTTTTTAGGAGCATACACATCTTATGGAAACAAAAGCTGAATTTTTATCTGAGATAAACGAAATCAATAAAAATTACAACACCGATCTGATAGGACGCGCTTTTGATACGGCAAGAACACTTCATGAAGGTCAGCTGAGAAAAAGCGGGGAACCGTATTTTATTCATCCCATGGCTGTAGCCAAATTGCTGGCACAGCTAGGTATGGATGAAGAAACTATCGTCGGTGGGCTTTTGCATGATGTGGTTGAAGATACAGAATATACCAGAGAACAGCTGGTAGAAGACTTTGGTGAAGAAGTTGCACTTCTTGTAGACGGAGTTACCAAACTGGGAAACATCAAATTTGACTCTAAGGAGGAAGCTCAGGCGGAGAACCTGAGAAAGATGTTTCTTGCAATGTCCAAGGACATCAGAGTTCTGATTATAAAGCTGGCCGACAGACTTCACAACATGAGAACTCTGGAGTTTATGAAGCCGGAAAAGAAAATTGAAAAATCAAGAGAAACTATTGAAATATACGCACCGCTGGCAAGCAGACTGGGTATTTCAACCATAAAGTTTGAGCTTGAGGACACATCTCTTAAGTATCTTCACCCTGAAGAATACAAGAACCTTCAGGTAGAAGTTGCGGAGAAGAAGGAACAGAGACTTCAGTTTATCAATATGGTCATTGAGGAAATAAAAGAAGCTCTTGATGATATGGGTATTGAATATGAAATAACAGGCAGGTCCAAGCACCTTTACAGCGTATACAAAAAGATGGTCCTTCAGCATAAACAGATAGATGAAATTTTCGATCTTACTGCTGTGCGCGTAATCGTGGAAAACGTTAGGGATTGTTATGCTGTTCTGGGACAGGTTCATACAATGTGGAAACCTATTCCTGGCAGATTTAAGGACTATATCGCAATGCCGAAGCCTAACATGTATCAGTCTCTTCATACTACGGTTCTGGGTGATAACGGCGAGCCTTTTGAAATCCAGATAAGAACAAGAGAAATGCATCGAATAGCCGAATACGGTATCGCTGCACACTGGAAATATAAAGAAGGCAATCATAAGGGTGAGCAAAACAGCGAAGATATGAAACTGGCCTGGGTCAGACAGACTCTTGAATGGCAAAAGGAACTTAACGATCCTAAGGAGTTTATGGAAACCCTGAAAATGGATCTATTTGCAAGTCAGGTATTTGTATTTACTCCGAAGGGAGAGGTTATCGACTTGCCTGCAGGTTCGACACCGCTGGACTTTGCTTTTAAAATTCATACTGCTGTAGGATGTAAATGTGTAGGTGCTAAAGTTAACGGTAAAATGGTAACCATTGACTATACCTTAAACAACGGTGATATTGTAGAAATAGTTACATCATCTAATTCAAGTGGACCAAGTATTGACTGGCTCAAGATAGCGAAGAGTTCTACAGCAAGAAACAAAATCAGACAATGGCTAAGAAAAGAAAGCAAATCTGATGATGTTTCAAGAGGAAAGGATCTTCTCGATAAGACCGTTAGAAAGAAGGGCTATGATCCTCAGATTCTTTGTAAGGAATCATATTTGAGAAGAGGACTGAAGGATATCAATATCAACACTATGGATGAGCTTTATACTCAGCTCAGCAATGGTGGTACACTGCTAAGCAGATTTATTAATTTCCTTATCGGCTACCTGACAGAAGACAAGCATCTGGAAGAAAAGAAAGCTCAGGAGAAGCAGGAGGCTCTTCTTAAGCTAAGGGATGACAGAAAAAACAAACAGGAAAGAAGAAACAGAGAGAATCCGGGAATAATTGTCAAAGGAATGGATAATCTGATGATAAGGGTTTCCAGGTGCTGTAACCCTGTACCGGGAGATGAAATCATTGGATTTATCACAAAGGGCAGGGGCATATCCGTACACAGAGCGGATTGCTCAAACATTGTTTCACTTCCTGAACATGAAAAAGCAAGATTTATTGATGTTGAATGGGAAGATCTTAAAGCAGGCAAGTCCTATAATGCAGATATTTGCATCATGTGCAATGATCGTAAAGGAATGTTATCAGACATCTCCAAAGTCTGTGAAGATCAGGAAGCAGACATTATGGGAATTAACGCTAAAATGCATAAAGATGGGTCAGCTGCAATTAACCTTACGGTTGCTGTTGGAAGTACCCAGCAGATGCAGAAGATTCTAAGAGCTTTCCGTAATGTGGAAGGCGTATTCGAAGTATACAGAGCCAGAAGTTAAAAAACGGGAGGAATTATGCAAGTAAAAAAATTCATTACCGGCCCGGTTCAGGCCAACACCTATTTGGTTTATGATGAAACTAATAAGGGTTTTGTTATCGACCCGGGTGATTACAATGCACAGCTTATGATGATGATAGAGCAGGAGGGCATTGATTTAGAGTATATTATACTGACTCATGGACATGCAGATCATATAGGCGGAGTCGAATACCTGAAGAAGAAATATCCTCAGCTGAAGGTTGTAGCACATAAGCTGGAAAGAGATATGCTCCTTGATCCGGTAATCAATGTATCGAGAGAAATATACGGAAGACCAATTTCCTTCGATGCAGATATATATGTGGATGATATTGATTCTCTGAAATGCGGAAACACTGAAATGACATTTATTCATACTCCGGGTCACTCTATAGGAGGAATGTGTATTGTGTGTAATGGTTGCATATTCAGCGGAGACACATTGTTCAGGCTTTCAATCGGAAGAACTGACTTTGACGGCGGTTCATTCCCACAGATAATTAAATCAATAAAAGATAAGCTTTTTACCTTCCCTGATAATACATTAGTGTATCCCGGGCATATGAGCGAAACCACAATAGGTTATGAGAAGGAGAACAACCCTTTTGTATAACATAAAAATTTATAATTATGAGAAGAAATATCTTCTCGAGGAACTGATTAAGGTTTTTCTTCCGCCTGATAAATACAGATTGTTAAAGGATGAGGAAGAGCCTGACGCGGATGATATAGTGTTTAATGAGTACAACTCATCGGACAGAAACGAGATAAAGAGAGAAATCTACGACAAACTGTCCCAATTGACCGGACTTCATCCGGACTGGGGGATTCTTACCGGAATCCGTCCCGTAAAGCTTTATGGAGAGTTAACGGGAGCGCTTGGCTGTAAAGCAGCAAGGGAGAAACTGAGCAGAGAATTCTATATCAGTGATGATAAGCTTGATCTTATCTGTGATATTTATGACAGGCAGATTGAGTTTTGCGGTACGGCACCTGCAGAAACGGCCTGTGTATATATTGGAATCCCTTTCTGCCCCACAAGATGCATATACTGTTCCTTTGCATCAAACCAGGTGAAGGATGAGGAAATAGAAAAATACCTTATAGCTTTGCTGAAGGAAATCAGGTATGTGGGAAACAGAATGAAGGAGACGGGAATAAAGGCTGAATCAATTTATATCGGAGGCGGAACGCCAACAACATTGACAGCTGAACAACTGTCGACTTTGATAGATACCATATACAGCGAATTTGATACAAGTTTCCTAAAAGAATTCACAATAGAAGCAGGAAGACCGGATACAATAACAGAGGATAAGCTTGCTGTTATGAAAGCCCACAGTATTCATAGAATAAGTATCAACCCTCAATCCATGAAAGCTGAAACACTTAAGATAATAGGCAGAAATCATACACCTGAAGAAATTCGGGCTGCTTTTAAGATGGCAGCGGACATGGGCATTGACAGTATTAATGCCGATATCATTGCCGGACTTCCGGAAGAAACAGTGGATGATTTCGTCAGGACTCTTAGAGAAGTTATTTCTATGAACCCTACAAATATTACTGTACACTCTCTTGCTGTAAAGAGGGCGTCCAGGTTAAAAGATATTAACCCTGATTTTCATTATAAGCAGGCTGAAACTGTTGCAGCGATGCTTTCTGAAAGCAGGCGCATTCTGATGGAAGAAGGTTACCAACCCTATTACCTTTACCGTCAGAAGCACATGGCCGGAGCATACGAAAACATTGGATATGCTAAGGCAGGAACAGAATGCATTTACAACATACGAATTATGGATGAACATCAGCACAATATTGCGCTTGGTGCAGGAGGAATTACAAAAGTTTACTTCCCGGAGGAAAACAGACTTGAGAGAGTTCCAAATGTAACCAATTATGAAGAGTACATAAATCGTATTGATGAAATGATACAAAGAAAAGAAGAAAATTTTTTTGAGGAGGTATAATAATGGCAATTAATGCACCGAAAGGCACAAAGGATATGCTGCCTGATCAGGCGTATAGATGGCACTATGTAGAAAAGAAGTTTTCAGAGATTTGCGACAAGTATGGATTTAAGGAAATCAGAACACCTGACTTTGAACATACAGAACTGTTCCAGAGAGGTGTTGGAGAAACCACAGACATCGTTCAGAAGGAAATGTATACCTTTAACGATCACGGAAACAGAAGCATTACGCTAAAGCCTGAAGGCACATCCCCTGTATGCAGAGCTTTTATTGAGCACAAACAGTATGCTGAGGTACAGCCAACAAAATACTATTACATAACACCATGCTTCAGATATGAAAAACCTCAGTCAGGAAGACTAAGAGCATTCCATCAGTTTGGAATAGAAGTATTCGGCACATCAAATATGCTTGCGGATACTGACGTAATCTGTTTAGGATATGACTTCCTGCACCAGATGGGAATACATGATATTCAGCTTAGAATCAACAGTGTCGGCTGTCCGAAGTGCAGACAGAAGCACAGACAGGCATTAAAAGAATTCTTAGAACCGGTTTACGATCAGCTTTGTAACACATGTAAAGACAGATATGAAAGAAATCCTATGAGAATTCTGGATTGTAAATCAGAAATATGTCAGGAACTTGTCAAGAACGCTCCTGATATGCTGGATTTCCTTTGCGATGAATGTCGTGAAGCATTTGAAGATGTAAAGAAAAACCTTGATGCAATGGGAATTGAATACGTTGTGGACCCTAGAATCGTAAGAGGTTTAGACTATTATACAAAGACTGCTTTTGAATTTGTTACAGACAGCAACGGAACGCAGGGAACTGTTTGTGGCGGAGGCAGGTACGATCATCTGATTGAGGAGATAGGAGGACCTCCAATCCCTGGCGTAGGCTTCGGTCTGGGTATTGAAAGACTGCTTATGCTTATGGATGAAAAAGGTTCTGTAATCCCTGAACCTGAACCTGTTAAAGCATTTATTGCTGTTATGGGTGAAGACGCAAAATTATTTGGTTTAAAGCTGATGAGAGAGCTTCGTAACAAAGGCGTTAAGGCGGAGATGGACACATTAGCAAGAAACATCAAAGGACAGTTCAAATATGCAGACAGACTGGGTGCTCAGTATACCGTTGTAATCGGAGATAACGAGCTTGCAAGCGGAACTGTTTCCGTTAAGGAAATGGCAACTTCAGAGCAGAGAGAAATCAAGCTTGAAGACCTGGTTGAAGAATTATCAAAATAAGGGAGAGCTATATATTAATGTCAGAACTATTTAAGAGAACACACATGTGCGGAAGTCTAAACATTGAGAATGTTGGACATGAAGTAGTTTTAAACGGATGGGTGGCAAAGCAGAGAAGTCTTGGAGGCTTGATCTTTGCTGACCTTAGAGATAAGAGTGGTATCGTTCAGATTGCTTTTGACGATAATACTGAAAAGAGCGTTTTTGAAAAAGCAGAAGCGTTAAGAAGTGAGTATGTTGTAGGAGTAAAAGGTATTGTAAAGGAAAGAGCATCAAAGAACCCAAATATGCCTACAGGAGATATTGAGGTAGCTGCAACTGATCTTATCATTTATTCCGAAGCAGATACACCACCTATCTATATTAAAGATGATGACAATGTAGATGATAATCTTCGTCTGAAATATAGATATCTTGATCTTAGAAAGCTTAAGATGCAGGAAAACATTAGATTCAGACACAAAGTATGTAAGCTGGCAAGAGACTATTTTGACGAAAACGGATTTACCGAAATAGAAACACCTATACTTATAAAGTCAACCCCTGAAGGTGCCAGAGACTATCTTGTACCGAGCAGAGTTAACCAGGGACGTTTCTATGCACTGCCACAGTCACCTCAGCTATTCAAACAGTTACTTATGGTAAGTGGCTGTGACAGATACATGCAGATTGCAAAATGTTTCAGAGATGAAGATCTTAGAGCAGACAGACAGCCGGAGTTCACTCAGATTGACCTTGAAATGTCTTTTGTGGATCAGGACGATGTGATAAACATGCAGGAAGGCTTTCTTAAGAGATTGTTCAGCGAACTTATGGGCATCGAAATTCAGACTCCGTTACCAAGAATTCCATATGATGAAGCTATGGAAAGATACGGAAGTGACAAACCGGACACAAGATTTGGCTTCGAACTGAAAAGCCTTAATCAGGCAGTTGCAGGATCAGAGTTTAAGGTTTTTGCTGATGCGCTTGCAAATGGCGGTGATGTAAGAGGTATCTGTATAGATAACGGATCCGGTAACTTCAGCAGAAAAGATATCGACAAATTAACAGATCAAACGAAACATTATGGCGCAAAAGGCGTTGTGTGGATGAGAATTGAAGAAAATGAAATCAAATCATCTGTAAATAAATTCTTCACACAGGAAGAACTGAATGATATAGCGAAGGTTTTTGATGCAAAGGTAGGAGATCTAATTCTAATCGTAGCAGACAAGCCAAAAGTTGTATTTGACAGCTTGGGATTCCTGAGAAGACACATTGCCGGTCTGATGGGCCTGCTTGATGATAAGAAGTTTAATCTGTTATGGGTAACAGACTTCCCGATGTTTGAGAAGGATGACGAGACAGGTGAATTGAAGGCAATGCATCATCCATTCACCCATCCAAAAGAAGAGGATATTCACCTTCTTGATTCAGAACCTGAGAAGGTTAAAGCAGACGCTTATGATATCGTTCTGAATGGAGTAGAGTTAGGTGGTGGAAGCATCAGAATTCATGAAAAGGATCTGCAGGCTAAGATGTTTAAAGTCCTTAAACTGACAGACGAGGAATGCCAGGAGAAATTCGGCTTCCTTCTAGAAGCTTTCAAATACGGTGCACCTCCTCACGGCGGTCTGGCATATGGTCTTGACAGACTGGTTATGCTTTTGACAGGTGAACACAGTATCAGGGAAGTGATGGCATTCCCTAAGAATCAGAATGCTCAGTGTATGGTATGCGAAGCACCGGGTGTTGTAGAAGATGAACAGCTTGTAGAACTAGGATTATGCGTGAAATAGGTATATTGGGAGGATCTTTTGATCCGATTCATTACGGACATATTTCCATTGCCGAAGCTGCGATGGATGAATGTGGGCTAAGCAGTGTAATACTTATGCCCACAAGAATCCAGCCGTTTAAAATAGGAAAAAAGGTAGCCGGCGAGGAAGACAGAGTAAATATGGTCAGACTGGTTGCAGAAGAACACGAGGGTTTTGTTGTTTCGACTATGGAGGCTTTTTTGAATGAAGTTTCATATACCTACAAAACCTTTAAGCTTCTCCAAAATCAATATGAAAACAGTCAACTTAACTTTATTATTGGGACAGACTCGCTTCTTTCACTAGAAAACTGGTATAGGGGAAAAGACCTGTTAAAGGAGGCATCTTTTATCGTTGCTGTAAGGCCCGGATACAGAGAAGATGAAACTCTGTTAACAGCAGAGTTTTTCAGGAACAAATACGGAGCCAGAATAAGAATTCTAAATAACAAACCTATAGATATTTCATCTACGAATATAAGAAATCATATTAAAAACGGAAAAGATATAAGTAGTTTAGTTCCATCTTGTGTTGAGGAATATATTTATGAACATGGACTCTATAAATAAGACTATTACGGATTACATTTCACGTAATTTTTCGGAAAAAAGAAAAATACACACGGAGGGAGTGCGAACAACAGCAATCAAGCTATCGGAAATGTACGGGGCAGATTCTGAAAAAGCTGAGCTGGCAGCACTGTTCCACGATATGTTCAGAGGAGTTCAGGTAGATGTAATTAATTATTATGTAAAGCATCTTGGGCTGGATAAAAAATACATTGGAAATCCCAATCTTGCTCACAGTAAAATAGCTGCACTTATTATGGAGAGGGATTATGATATCCACGACAGCGACATAATAAATGCTGTAAGCTACCACACTACAGGAAGACCGGGAATGTCAGTTCTGGAGAAGGTTATTTATCTGGCAGATGCCATAGAACCAAACAGGAATTACCCCGGAATTGAGGAATTACGGCGAGTTGCTCAATCTGACCTTGACCGTGCTGTAATGATGTCTCTGGAGAGAACAATAGAATATGTGACACAGCAGGGGAATTTTTTGGATGAGGATACGATAAAAGCCAGAGACTATTATTTAAAGGAGAAATCAATAAATGATGAACAATAAAGAATATGCTTTATTAGCGGCCAATAAACTGAATGAAAAGAAGGCCGTTGATATTACAATTATCGACATCAGCGAAAAAGCTTCATTTGCTGACTATATGGTTATTGCATCAGGTAATTCTGACAGACAGGTTAACAGCCTGGTTGATGATGTGGAAGATGCATTTGCAAAGGAAGAGCTTTTTGCAAAGAGTATAGACGGAAAGAACGGCTCAGGCTGGGTATTAATGGATTTTGGTGATATAGTTGTAAACATTTTCACCAAAGAAACGCGAGAAAAGTATAGTATTGAAAAAGTGTGGGGAGACTGCACCTTCATTGATATAGAAGAATAGAAACATATTCAAGGAGATTTAAGATGAACGAAAAGTACAATTTTAAAGAAATTGAAGAAAAATGGCAAAAGTATTGGGAGGAAAACGAATCCTTCAAAACCGTAGAAGATGAAAGCAAGAAAAAGTACTACGTACTTGAAATGTTCCCTTATCCATCAGGAAAGCTTCATATGGGTCATGTAAGAAACTATTCAATAGGTGACGTAATTGCAAGATGTCTTTCTATGCAGGGATATAATGTGCTTCATCCAATGGGATTTGACTCATTCGGTCTTCCTGCAGAGAATGCGGCAATTAAGCATGGTGTAGAACCCGGAACATGGACATGGGACAATATTCACGAAATGGAAATTCAGCTTAGACAGCTGGGCCTTTCATATGACTGGAGCAGAGAAGTTCAGACTTGTAACCCTGATTATTACAAATGGATGCAGTGGATTTTCATTCAGTTCTATAATAAGGGACTTGCATACAAGAAGGAAAATCCTGTAAACTGGTGCCCAAGCTGCCAGACAGTACTTGCAAATGAGCAGGTGGTTGACGGCTGCTGCGAAAGATGTGGAACAGCTGTTGGTAAGAAGAATCTGTCTCAGTGGTATTTCAAAATTACAGATTATGCTGAAAAGCTTCTTGATAACCTTGATAAGCTGGAAGGCTGGCCAAACAAGGTTAAGGTTATGCAGAAAAACTGGATTGGCAAGTCAGTTGGTGCTGAAATCGATTTTAAAATTGATGAAACCGATAAACTGATGAAGGTATTCACAACCCGTGCAGATACATTGTTCGGCGTTACTTACATGGTAATGGCTCCTGAGCATCCATATGTTATGGAACTTGTTGAAGGAACAGAATACGAAGCTCCTGTAAAAGAATATCTTGAAAAAGTTCAGCATATGAACGATATCGAAAGAACTTCGACAACTAATGAAAAGACAGGTGTATTTATCGGTAAGTATGCAGTTAACCCTGTTAACGGTAAGAAAGTTCCTATCTTTATTTCAGACTATGTACTTATGGGATATGGTACAGGTGCAATCATGGCTGTACCTGCACACGACCAGAGAGACTTTGATTTTGCAAAGAAATTCGATCTGGAAATAATACCGGTAGTAGATCCTGAAAATCCTGAAATTGATGTAAATGATCTTCACGAAGCTTTTGCCGCTGAAGGTAAGATGATAAACTCAGGAAAATTTGATGGAATGAACAATAAAAAAGCTATCGAAGCAGTAATTGAATGGCTGGATAGCGAAGGAATCGGCAAGAAGACTGTAAACTACAGACTTCGTGACTGGCTGATTTCAAGACAGAGATACTGGGGAACACCTATTCCGATGATTTATTGTGATGATTGCGGATGGGTTCCTGAAAAAGAAGAAAATCTTCCTGTATTACTTCCTACAGACGTTGAATTTACAGGAAAAGGAGAATCTCCATTAACCACATCCGCAACATTTGCAGAATGCTCATGTCCAAGATGCGGCAAGAAGGCAAAGAGAGAAATGGATACAATGGATACTTTCCTTGACTCTTCTTGGTATTTCTTAAGATATTGTGATCCTAAGAATACAGAAAAGGCATTTGATAAGGAAAAAGTCGACTACTGGATGAACGTTGATCAGTATATCGGTGGCGTAGAGCATGCAATTCTTCACCTGATGTATGCAAGATTCTTCCAGATGGCTCTGTATGACTTAGGTCTGGTATCCGATGAGGAACCATTTAAAAATCTTCTGACTCAGGGTATGGTTAACAAAGATGGCAGAAAGATGAGTAAATCTTTAGGAAACGTGGTAAGCCCTGAGGAAATAATAAACAAATACGGCGCAGATACTGCAAGACTGTTTATCTTATTTGCGGCACCTCCTGAAAGAGAACTTGACTGGTCAGACCAGGGAGTTGAAGGAAGCTACAGATTCCTGAACAGAGTATGGCGTCTTGTATATGAATTTGTAAACAAATATGATGGAACTGAAACAGAATTTGAAGTTAAGACTCCGGCTGAAAAGAATCTTAACTATGTTCTTAACAGCACAATTAAGAAGGTTACGGAGGACGTCGGTGGACGTTTCAGCTTCAACACTGCTATCAGTTCTATTATGGAATTAGTAAATGAACTATATAAATACAAGGAATTACCGGGAGCAAATCAGGCATTCTTAAAGAAGGCAATTGATGTGCTTGTGATTATTCTTTCGCCGTTTACACCGCATATCTGTGAAGAAATGTGGGAAAGTCTGGGCAACAGCCAGTCCCTTACTCAGGTTTCATGGCCTGCCTATGATGAAGCAGCACTTGTAAAGGATGCTGTAGAAATCGTTATTCAGGTTAACGGTAAGGTAAAAGAAAAGATGGTTGTTGACAACAATTTAAGTCGTGAAGACCTGGAAAAAACTGCAATGAACAGTGATCAGGTTAAGGCACTTACAGAAGGTAAAAACGTTGTGAAGGTAATCGCAGTCCCTAATAAGCTTGTAAATATAGTAATCAAGTAAAGGGGAAATAATGAGAGATTACAACGGCAGTAAAAGCAAAAAGCAAAAGAAAAATCCTTTTGAAGGCGCTTTGAAGCCAAAGGTAAAGCAGAAGCCAAAATCCGCAAAGACTAATGCAAAGGCTTCCGGCAAAGCCAAACCAAAGGCAAAACCAAAGCATTCAAAAGCTTCGACTCAAACAAAGTCAGTAAAGAATAATAATACAGTTGTTTCTGCAAAGGTCGGTGTTTCAAAAGCCACCGACAGCAGAAACAATTCTCAGTATGCAGAAAACCTTAAGATTATTCCTTTAGGTGGATTAAACGAAATCGGAAAAAACATCACTCTGTTAGAGTACAAGGATCAGATTCTGATAATTGACTGCGGAATGTCATTCCCTGAAGACGGAATGTATGGAATTGATGTGGTAATTCCGGATTTCAGTTATCTGCAAAAGAATTCTGAAAAAATAGTCGGTATGGTAATAACCCACGGTCATGAAGACCATATAGGTGGAATTCCGTACTTTTTAAAACAGTTAAACGTTCCGATTTATGGTACAAGACTTACTTTAGGACTAATAGAAAATAAATTGGAAGAGCATGGACTTAAGGCTAATCTAAATACGATAAAGGCAGGACGGAGGTTTAAGCTTGGTGATTTTCGAATCGAACCAATCAGAACCACTCATTCAATACCTGATGCAATATGTCTGTATATACAGACACCGGCAGCAACACTGTTCCATACCGGAGACTTTAAAATCGACTATACTCCAATAGATGAGGATCCCATTGATCTTGCTAAATTTGCAGAGATTGGTAAAAAGGGTGTAGATATTATGCTGGCTGACAGTACAAATGCTACCAGACCGGGATTCACTTCATCCGAGCAGGTTGTTGGCACAACCCTTGACGGTATTTTTAGAGAAGCACAAAACAGAATCATTATCGCTTCATTCTCATCCAATGTTCATCGTGTTCAGAAGATAATAGAGCTTGCAGCAAAATACGGAAGAAAATTTGCTGTATCAGGCAGAAGCATGGATAAGGTTGTATCCCTTGCTGAAGAACTTGGATACCTGCGAATTCCGGCGGGAATGCTGGTTGATTTAAACAAAACGAAAAACATTCCTGACAAGGAACTTGTAATAATTACGACAGGAAGCCAGGGAGAGCCTATGTCAGCTTTAGCCAGAATGGCCAGCGATGACCATAAAAGCGTAAAGCTAAAGAAAGGCGATACGGTTATTCTTTCATCAACTCCTATTCCGGGAAATGAAAAAGCCGTATCAACAGTTGTAAACAAACTTTTTGAAAAAGAAGTAAATGTTATCTACAATGATATAGCGGATATTCACGTAAGCGGACACGCCTGTCAGGAAGAACTTAAGCTTATTCAGATGCTTATAAAACCTAAGTACTTCATGCCGGTTCACGGTGAGTACAGACATCTGGTTCATCATGCATCCCTTGCCGAATCAATCGGCATGGATAGGGACAGGATATTCATTCTTTCCAATGGAGACCAGCTTACAATTGATAAGAATAAAGCTATTAAATTCCGCAATGTTGCGAGTGCGGAGGATATTCTTGTCGACGGGCTCGGCATCGGAGATGTTGGAAATATCGTTTTACGTGACAGAAAACAACTCTCAGAATCAGGGCTGATTATCGTAGTCTTTGCTCTGGAAGCTTCTACAGGTCAGCTTATGTCAGGTCCCGATATCGTCTCAAGAGGCTTCGTATATGTGAGAGAGCATGAGGAACTGATTAATGAAGCCAAGGAAAGGGCTTTAAAAACCATTGAAGCATGTATAGAGAATAACAATAAGGACTGGAACTCTATCAAAAACAGTGTAAGAGACGACATGAGAAAGTTTATTTATAACAAGACTGAGAGAAGTCCTATTATACTACCGATAATACTTGAAGTATAAGGAGAAAAGAAATGAATGTATATGATCAGGCTCACGGACTGGCAAAAGCAATCAGCGAGTCAGAAGAGTTTAAACAATTCAATCAGTTAAAAAAGGCAATTGACGCAAATGAAAACCTGTCCAAAATGGTAAAGGACTTCCAGATGAAACAGTTTGAAGTTCAGACTAAACAGATGATGGGAGAACAGGTAGGCGCTGACATAATGGGTCAGGTTCAGGAATTATATCAGATTATGGCGAAAGATCCTCTTGCTGCTCAGTATCTTCAGGCTGAAATGAGATTTAACCTTATGATGAATGACGTATATAAAATCCTGGGTGATGCAATTGGGCTTGGCAACAGTAAATAATTTTGGTATAATACTAGTCGAATAAGTATTCGTATTTAAATTTTAATGAAAGTGAGAATAGAACAATGATTTATGCAGGCGATTTTAGAAAAGGTGTTACATTTGAAATCAACGGAGAGCCACATGTTGTTTTGGATTTCCAGCATGTTAAACCAGGTAAGGGTGCAGCTTTTGTAAGAACAAAGTATAAGAATATCTTATCAGGAGCAACAAGAGAAGAAGCATTTAACCCTGATGACAAATTCCCAAAGGCTCATATAGAAACTAAGGTTATGCAGTATCTGTATAACGATGGTGAGCTGTACTACTTCATGGATCCGGAAACATATGATCAGATTCCTATTAACTTTGAACAGGTTGAAGATGCGATAAAGTTCCTGAGAGAAAATGACGAGGCAACGATTAAGTTCTATAAGGGAAATCCATTCCTGGTAGAAGCACCAAACTTTGTTGACCTTATTGTTACAGAAACTGAACCGGGTGTTAAGGGTAACACAGCTACAAACGTAACAAAGGCAGCTACAGTTGAGACAGGAGCAGTTATCCAGGTTCCTATCTTTATTGAAGAAGGCGAAAAAATTCAGATTGACACTAGATCCGGTGAATATCTGGGAAGATCAAAATAAGTAACTATGACCAAAAGGGATGCTTACAGCGTCCCTTTGTGAATATTCGAGGTAATAATCAAATGGCAAAGAAATCGAAACTGATTATCGTATTCGTTATTGTAATAATTGCAGTAATGCTAGCCGGAGTGTTATATTTTAATTCCGGTCTTTCACCGGTATCTGACAGTGACAACACTGAGATAACCGTAGATATTGCTGAGGGAAGTTCAGCATATGGAATACTGGACTCTTTAGATGAAGCAGGTTTGGTAAAGAACAAATTATGTGCAAAAGTATATCTTAAGCTTTTCGGACCTGATAATCTTCAGGCATATACCTATGTGTTGGATAAAACCATGAGTTTTAAAGATATTATCAAGGTTATTTCCGAAGGTGACTTAAAATATGTCCTTACTTCAAGATTTACCATTGTAGAAGGAACAACCTCCAAGGATGCAGCAGTGTCTATCAGTCAGACAATAGGCGTTGATCCTGAGGATATTCTGCAGAAATGGAGTGACAGAGATTTTCTTGAAAAACTGATTTCTGATTACTGGTTCCTTACAGATGAAATTTTTGCAGATGGAATACTGTGCCCATTGGAAGGATATCTGTATCCTGACACATATTTTCTGATTGCAAAAAATCCTACTGTAGAAGAGGTTACAAGACAGATTCTGGACAACACTGAGGAAAAACTAAACGGAATTGACGGAATAAAAAAACAGGGAAGCATACATCAGCTTCTGACTTTTTCTTCTATTGTTGAGTGTGAATCAATGTTTGAAGAAGACAGACCGAAAATTGCCGGAGTTTTCAAAAATCGTCTTGAACAGGAGATGCCTTTACAGAGCGATATAACTGTGCTATATGCTTTGGGAGAAAAGAGAGTAGATGTGAGAGAATCGGATCTTAAGGTAGACTCCAAATTCAATACATATATGTATCCGGGGCTTCCTGTTGGACCTGTTTCCAACCCTTCAGCAGCTGCAATCGAAGATTGTATCAATTTCGAAAAAAATGACTATTTGTATTTCTTTGCTACTGAAGACGGTAAAGTCCTCTATAGTAAAACATACGATGAACATCTTAAGACCATAGATGAGAATGGATGGTACTAATTGAAAAACATTACTAATGAATTAGTTGAAAACTATATAACCAAATATTACAGGCCTGTGAATGAAAGTCTGGAACAGCTTAGACTGGTGGGTGAAAAGGACCATGTGCCTATTATTCAGAGAGATACTGAAAACGTTCTCAATTCATACCTGAAGTTGAAACAGCCAAAAAGAATTCTGGAAATAGGTACAGCAATAGGTTATTCAGCTATTTATTTTGCGACAGTGTGTAAGGACTCTGAAGTATACACTATTGAAAAGGACGAAATAATGCGTCAGGCAGCCCTAAACAACTTTCAGGAAAGTGGACTGAATGATAGGATACATTCCTTATTCGGTGATGGACAGGAACAGATTGAGAAGCTGCAGGATCAGGGGATAAAAGACTTTGATTTTGTATTTGTCGATGCAGCAAAGAGTCATTATAAGAGATTCCTTGAAGCGGCCCTTAAGGTATGCTCCAATAACGCACTTATTATTTCTGACAACATATTAATGCGCGGAATGACTGCATCTGATGACTTTGATGAACACAGAAAACATAAGACAAATATTAGAAAGATGAGAGAATACATAGACTTCATCTGCACACAGGAGGACCTTGAAACAAGTCTTCTGGCGGTAGGTGACGGACTTGGTATCACAATCTACAGAGGTAATAATGAATAGAGAAGACTTTGAATTACTTGCTCCTGCCGGAGATCTTGAAAAACTGAAAACAGCCATTATTTACGGTGCTGACGCCGTATATTTTGGAGGAGAGCTTTTCAGCCTGCGTGCAGGTGCGGGGAACCTAACCCTGGATGAAATGAAGGAAGGGGTGGCATTTGCCCACGAGAGAGGCAAAAGATGCTATCTGACAATCAACATTTTTGCTCACAATGAGGATATTGTACCATTGACAGAATATCTGAACCGGATAAAAGAAATTGATATAGATGCCTTTATTGTAAGCGATCCTGGAATCATTGATTTAATACAGGAAATCATACCTGATGCTGAAATTCACCTGAGTACTCAGGCAAACATGACCAACTATCGTACTGCCAACTTCTGGCATAAGATGGGAGTGAAAAGGCTTGTTCTTGCAAGAGAATTGACCTTTGAGGAAATCAAAGGCATCAGAGCAAATATACCTGAAGAAATGGAGCTTGAAGCTTTTGTTCATGGTGCTATGTGCATCTCTTATTCCGGAAGGTGTTTGTTAAGCAATTTTATGATAGAAAGAGATGCTAACAGAGGAGCGTGTGCACATCCGTGCAGGTGGAAGTATTCACTGGTTGAAGAGAAAAGACCGGGCGAATACTATCCGGTGGAGGAGGATGGCAGAGGAACTTATATTTTAAACTCTCGTGATCTGTGTATGATTGAGCATCTGCCGGAAATCATTGAAAGCGGAATAATGAGTGCCAAAATCGAAGGACGTATGAAGAGCAGCTTTTATGTTGCAACTATTATCCATGCGTACAGACAGGCTATAGATGCATATTTTAAGGATCCGGAAAACTATGTTTTCAATCATGAATGGCTGAGAGAACTGAAAAAAGCCAGCCACCGGGAGTTTACCACAGGTTTCTATTTTGATCAGCCTACCAATCTTGACCAGAATTATCAGACCAGTGCCTATACGAGAGAATATGCTTTTGTTGGAATCGTCAGAAGCTACGATACCGAAACAGGGTATGCGGTAATAGAACAGAGAAATAAAATGGTGCTGGGTGATGAAATAGAAATTTTCGGGCCTGATGTTGAGTTCTTCCGGCAGACTATTACGGAAATGTATGACGAGGAAAGCGGAGAACCTATTGATGCGGCACCTCATCCTCAACAGATTATCAGAATGAAGATGGACAAACCTGTTAAGGAAAACTACATGTTAAGAAAAAAGAAATAAGCCTATAATTTAAGGAGAAACAAGTAATCAAAAAATGGAATATTTTATAATATCGCTATCGATCATTCTTAATGGGTTGGTTGTCGTATCCAATACGGCTATGAACTCAGTTAACAGAAATAAAATAAAGCAACTGGCAGAAAACAACGATAAAGCAGCGTTGGCATTACAATATTTATTGGAGAAACCAATCCTATACAGATTTACCAACAGACTTCTCAGCTATACGGTCTTTGCTGTAGGCTTGTATTTCTCAATACAGCTTCCATATTATAAACCTGTGGCAATTGCCATGTATGTGGGAATTATACTTGCCTTAAGCGAATACTTTACAAGAAAGCTTGCTGAACAGCACAGCGAAGGAATCGCATTAACTTTTGCAGTTGTTGAGAAACTGCTGGTACTTATTCTGAAACCAATAGTTTTGATTCCAGCCTGCCTGGCCAATCTTCTTCTGATGATTTTTAATCAGAAAACCAATATTGATGACAGTGAATACTCAGAAGAGAAAGTTATGTCGATCCTGGAGGTAGGACAGCAAAGTGGTGAAATCAAAGAAGAAGGCAAGAAAATGATTAACAGCATCTTTGCTTTCGACGACGAGCTTGCCTATGAGATTATGACGCCGAGAACGGATGTATTTCTTATAGATATCAATGATCCACCTAGTGAGTATCTGGATCAGCTGATGGAATTAAGACATTCCCGT
>JAQXLM010000142.1 GCA_029012125.1 Eubacteriaceae bacterium
CAGATATCAGGGGACTTTTGAAGCTTTATCTGGAGAGCGAGGGCTTTGCGGTGACATGTGCAGATAACGGCCCGGATGCCCTTAAGCTGGCTGAAACCACGTCGCCTCAGCTTGCCATATTGGACATAATGATGCCGGGACTCAACGGATTGGAACTGACACAGAAGCTCCGGGAGCGCACCGCCATGCCAATAATGATTTTGTCTGCAAGAGACCGGGATCAAGACAAGATACTGGGGCTGAATATAGGTGCTGATGATTATATGACCAAGCCTTTCAACCCGCTTGAGGTAGTCGCCAGAGTAAAGGCGCTGCTCAGGAGATCAGGCTCTGCCTCAGACAGAATAAAGGTCGGAATATTCGAACTGGATCTTTCTAACCATACGGTGGAAAAAGATGGACATACCGTACAGCTTACGCCTATGGAGTACAAAATTCTGGCCAGACTCATGAAGTCACCGGGCAGAATATATACGAAGGTGCAGCTTTATGAAAGCATCTGCGGCGAGTATTTTGAAAGCGATGATAACACCATCATGGTACATATTTCTCGAATCAGAGAAAAAATCGAGGACGATCCCAAAAGACCTGTCCATCTGATAACCGTAAGAGGGGTGGGATACAAATTTGAAGAATAATCGCAAAAAAGGACGTCTGGTAACCTTGCTTGCAAAGGGATATTTAGGGTTTACTCTAGCCCTTGTAATTATTTCCCTTTTTGTATCCTGGCTCAGCGAAGCTTATTTTGACTGGCTTTCAAGGATACCTGATATAGATGCTTTGGTAAGCGACAAAAAAATGCAGCAGGCAGAATATGAGGATATACAGACGAGAAAGTATCTGGGAAAGGATGGCGGGTTTGCTGTTGTAACTGAAGACGGCAGGATAATATTTGACTCCACCGGCAGCATCAAAAGAAATTTTACCCCGGGAGAACTGAGTTGTATACAGCCATATGAGGAACAGTCCTATATAAATTATGTAAGCTTTACAAACGAAGACGGCAGACAGGAGCACCTTCTCACAAAATTTATTTTCAATGAAAACGGTGATACGGAGGAACAGGTGCTTATTCTCGATGAGAATTATGTGGTCTTGGAAGGAAGCTTTGGAGACGGTCACACATACTATACACCTGCAGAGTTTGATTATCTCACAAGTCAGTACTCTGAGGGACCTGTATATATTAAATGTGACATTTCAGGACTGGTATCAGGTGAAGATTCCCGGCATCAGGCAAAATATCTGGTTGTAATGTCACATGATGAATCTTTTGATTCCTATCAGATAATGTATGCCAAGGCAGACAGAGTATTTCTGCTGATGATTCCTCTATATATGCTGGCAATAGTATCTTTCCTGATTTGGATGAACAGAAAAATAAAGAAACCTCTGGTAGAACTTAATAACGCGGTAGACCAGCTGGCCAGCGGAGGAAAGGTTAGACTGGGAGAAATGGAAGGACCATGGGAAATCCGGATGATTGGAAGCAACATGGACAGAATGGCCGATATGCTGGCAGAAAGTGAAGCGGACAGAAAAAAGCTTGACGACGAGAGACAGCGCCTTCTGGCTGACATATCCCATGACTTAAAGACTCCTATTACTGTAATTTCAGGATACACGAAGGCCATCAGAGACGGAAAAGTTCCGCCGGAAAAAATAAATAACTATCTTGAACTTATCGACAGCAGGGCAGAGGAACTTAACAGGCTGGTTAATTCCTTCCATGAATACAGCAAGGTTGAGCACCCTGAGTTTGCACTGAACCCTGAGGAGACGGATATATGTGAATTCATGCGTGGATATCTGGCAGACAGATATGATGAGATAGAAATTTCCGGGTTTTCACTTAATGCGATGATTCCGGAAAAGGCTGTCTGGTGCAGCCTGGACAGCTATCAGATGCGGCGTGCTCTGGACAACATTCTGTATAATTCCATTAAGCATAACGGTTTAGGTACGGTGATAGCTGTTGGAGTAACTGAGCTTGAAGAGGCTGAAGAAGGCAAACAGGGCCAGGTAAGAATCGTCGTTGCAGACAACGGAACCGGAATATCACGGGAGGCGGGGGAAAACATCTTCGAGCCTTTCGTAACTGGGGACAAGTCCAGAAGCGGAGATGGAAGCGGTTTGGGACTTGCCATAACAAAGAGAATAGTAACAGCACACGGCGGTACCATAAAGCTTTGCGAAACAAGACCTGATGGTTTCAGCACAGAGTTTGAGATCATACTTCCGACGCATCTGAGATAATCGAAACCTTTCTTAAGAAATCTTAAGATTACTTTAATGGAGTTTAAAGAAAATCATGGTATTATGTATAATGCAGAAAGGAGTCGGATTATGGGAGAGAAACTTCTAAGGCAAAAGCCTGTTATACAGGTACAGAAGCTTCGAAAGGAATACATAATGGGGGAAGAGAGAGTTGTTGCACTTAAGAACATCAATCTCTCAATAAATCGCGGAGAAATATGCTGTATTTTCGGCACATCAGGCTCCGGTAAAAGTACATTGCTCAATCAGCTTGCAGGTCTGGAAAAGCCTACGCGGGGACGGGTGCTTATAGGGGGAGTACCTGTGTCAAGCCTTGATGAAAACGGTCTGGCCGCTTTCAGACAGAGACACGTAGGCTTTGTGTTTCAGTCCTACAATCTGCTGCCTGAGCTGACTGCAGTAGAAAACGTGGCCAT
>JAQXLM010000143.1 GCA_029012125.1 Eubacteriaceae bacterium
GTTTTAGAACTGTTATCAAAATCTACAGAAATCATCTTCATTTGCGAAAAACCTCCAAACTGTATATATAAAAATAATTTAATTCGAATATTTTATCAACTACACTTTGATGATAGTATAATACTCATACCATAAAAGGTCAATCCTAAGCACTTTAGATTTTAATACAACGGTTTTTGTGGTATAATTATAAACAGACTTAAACAAGGGGGATATTATTCATGGGCAGAAGAAAAACGGCCTTAGTGTTAAGCGGGGGAGGATCCCGAGGCGCATATCAGTGCGGCGTCTGGCAGGCTCTGGTAGAATTAGGCATCAAAATCGACATCGTCGTAGGAGTATCCGTAGGTGCTTTGAACGGTTCCATGGTAGTAGACGGTGACGTTATAAAAACCGCAAATCTTTGGAGAGATATTGAAACCGATATGGTATTTGATGTGGAAGCAGACGCCGGACTTCCGGAGCTGGTTACCGAGATTTTGCTTAACGGAGGTGCAGGCACAACCGGCTTACAGGATTTAATCGCCAGGTATGTGGATGAGGATGCACTTCGTAAATCCCCGGTAGATTACGGCCTTTTGACCATAGAGATTCCGTCGATGAAGCCTCACTACCTTTGGAAGGAGGACATTCCGGAGGGCAAGCTTCACGATTATATAACGGCAAGCGCCTCACTGTTCCCGGCACTGCAGGCACATGAGATTGACGGTAAGCATTTTATCGACGGTGGATATGAGGATGTAATGCCTGTGCTAATGCCGCTGGAAAAGGGGGCTACGGACATCATCGCAGTCTATCTGAAGGCGGCGGGAAGACTGAAACACCACAATCTGAAGAAGGCTCCTAATCTGACTTTGATAGAAAGCAAATGGGACCTGGGAAGTGTGCTGTTCTTTGATAAAGACCACACCAACAGAATCATGCGGCTGGGATATATGGATGCAATGAAGGCCTACGGGGTGTATGACGGAGAGTATTATTCCTTTATCAAAGGTACCTTCGGCAAGAATACCATGAAGTCTGCCGATGCGGCAGCAAAGGTTTTTCAGCTGGATCCGCTGATTCTGTATGGAAGAGAATCACTTCTGGAGGCTTTGGCAAAGGAGATAGATAAGGTTGCGGATATTTTCCAAAACGAAAAGCCTATCGAATCTCTGAAGGAAGCTGTGAAAATAAGCAATAAAAAGCTTCTGACCCTTTTCATTATCGATAATATGAAAGAATTCGGCAAGAAGAGCATATTTGCCACTCCAAGTGCAGCCAAAATCCTTAAGGACGAGGTTGCAGCGGCAAGGTTCATACTGAAAGCCGGTTTGCTGTGATATGGTAAAGGAGGATTTTTATGGACGAGAGACTGAAAAAAGTAATAGATGAAAGCAAAAATATTGTTTTCTTTGGCGGAGCCGGGGTATCAACAGAAAGTAATATCCCTGATTTCCGTTCGGAAAGCGGACTGTATCACGCACAGCAGAAATACGGATATTCACCGGAATACATGCTGTCCCACTCTTTTTATGAGAGTAAGACAAAGCTTTTCTTCCAATACTATAAGGAAAATTTGATTTACCCGGAGGCTGAACCCAATGACGCCCACAAGGCACTGGCAAAGCTGGAGGATATGGGCAAGCTTAAGGCTGTGGTTACCCAGAATATCGACGGACTGCACCAGAAGGCAGGCAGCAAAAAAGTATTCGAGCTTCACGGAAGTGTCCTTCGGAACTACTGCCAGAGATGCGGTAAATTCCACGATGTGGACTACATAATGAATGAGGATAACTGCAGGGACGGCGTGCCATACTGTGAATGCGGCGGAATTATCAAACCGGATGTGGTATTGTATGAGGAAATGCTCGACGACGACTGTATTTCGGGGGCGGTCAAAGCAATTTCAGCTGCGGATACTTTGATAATCGGCGGAACAAGCCTGGCTGTTTATCCGGCAGCGGGGCTGATAAACTATTTCAAGGGTAAAAACCTGGTTCTTATCAACAAGACTGAAACCCCTTACGACGGTAGGGCAAATCTTGTAATTTACGATGCAATTGGAAAGGTGATGAAGTTTTAATGAACATACTTGTAGTAAACGATGACGGGATTCAGTCACCGGGAATTAATAATCTGGTGCAGGCTCTTTCAAAGGTTGCAGATGTGTATGTCTGCGCTCCTGACGGACAGAGAAGCGCCAAAAGCCATTCAATAACATTAAATGATAAGGTGTACGTGACACCTGCTTTAATGCCTGGGGCTAAGGAGGCCTACATGACTACAGGCACTCCTGCTGACTGCACCAAAATCGGATTGCAGTTTTTCGAGGAGGCAGGCATTCATATGGACCTGGTATATTCCGGAATTAATATCGGAAGCAATCTGGGCAGAGACACTCTGTATTCAGGGACAATCGGTGCGGCGGCAGAGGCGGCTCTAAGCGGATATAAAGCTGTAGCGGTGTCTGTTGACAGTCACCAGGCTACTCATTTTGACAGAGCCTGCGAAATGGCTGTCAGCGCTATGAGCTTTGCCTGCGAAAAAATGGAAGCAGGTCTGGTTTTGAGTATCAACGTACCGGATATTCCGGCTGAGGACATCAAAGGCACCAGAATCGCAACCCTGGGCCCGAGATATTATGACGACAAATTTTATGAGAGCGAGGATGGGGGATACCAGCTTTCTGGCGAACCAAACTTTGTTTGCCACGACGAGAGAGCAGACTCCATTCTGATCAGCCAGGGCTATGCTACAGTAACGCTCCTGCAGTTCGACTTTACGGCCTATGACAAACTGAAGGAATTGGAGGGCATAGCTTTCTAAGTATGAGTATCCTGAAAAACAGTTTTGACAATATCAGTGAAGAGGATGAAGCCTTAATTCGCAGTTATTTCAAAGGCTACGACTATGCAAGCTCCGGGTACACTTTTCTTGCAAACTATGCATGGAGAACCGGCTACGATATTTACTGGGAGATTGTAGATAAATACATGTTTATCGGTGCGGTAAATCCCATGATAGAGGAGTATCATGCTTTCTTCTCTATGCCCCTTACTGCAGACGGAACTTACGAACCGGAGTCTTTGAGAGCGGCTGTGCTGGAGATAAAGAGACGATGCGATGCTGCGGATGTTGAGTTTGAATTGGCTTTGATACCATGGCATATGAAACAATATGTGGAGGCGGCATTTCCTGAAGGTGTTTCCTGGGAATGTGACCCGGGGGACAGCGACTACGTTTATCTGAAGGCGAAGCTGATCAGTTTGAGCGGTCGTGCTCTCCACAAAAAGAAAAATCACATGAACTTCTTTAAAAAGAACTACAAATATACCGTAAAAAAGCTGGACACGGATTCCGCCGGGGAGGCTATGGCTTTTGTGGAGGAGCTTCGGATGGCCAAGGAGCAACATGAGGGTAAGAGAATCAACAGTCTGCGTCTGGAGGAGGAAGCCATCAGGGAGATGTTGAAGCTGGCCGACTCTCCGGAAATATACTCCGCTGCCATCTATATCGATGGTAAAATTGCTGCACTGGCACTAGGTGAGAGACTTAACGAAGACACGGCAGTTGAGCATTTTGAGAAGGCGCAGGATGAGTATCGCGGCCTATATCAGGTAATCTGCAGCGAATTCTGCAAAGGCCTTCCGGAAGAAATCGTGTATGTAAACCGTGAAGAGGACATGGGCCTTGAAAATCTGCGCCTTGCCAAGGAAGCGTTGAGACCGGTGCGCATGGAAGACAAATACGTGTGCTCTTTCACGTCGGAAGTAGTTTAACGAAAATTGGCGAGGCCGGAGCCGTGGCAACAGAAAGACCCGGAACCGCCGGAGTAGGCCGAAGCGGTGTGAAAAGACCCATGCAGAATTGAAAAATTGACGAGGCTGAAATTAAGTCCATAATCAGGTTAAAAAAAGAGCTACCAGTATGCATGATGCACTTTTTCTATTGATTTTGGAGCATTAAGGTAGTATTATTATGTTAGCAATTAACAAACTGAGAGTTTGTTAAAAAATAAACAATGTGTTTGCGCCATGGGAGGCGCCATATTTTAGGAGGTACATATAACATGAAAGAAGTAGTAATCGTAAGTGCAGCTAGAACACCTATCGGTAAGTTCGGTGGAACACTGAAATCAGTTCCAACAAGACAGCTTGGAGCTATTGCAATCAAGGAAGCTATCAACAGAGCAGGAATTAAGCCTGAAATGGTAGATGAAGTAATCATGGGTTGCGTACTTCAGGGTGGATTAGGCCAGAACGTTTCAAGACAGATGGCTTTAGATGCTGGTTTACCTGTAGAAGTTCCTACATTTACAATTAATAAAGTTTGCGGTTCCGGTCTTAGAGCAGTAGCATTAGCAGCACAGCTAATCAAAGCAGGAGATGCTGATATCGTAGTTGCAGGTGGTGCTGAAAACATGTCAGCAACAGCTTATGCAATGCCAGCAGGAAGATGGGGAGCTAGAATGAACAACACTGCAATGGTAGACATGATGGTTAACGATGGTCTTTGGGACGCATTCAACAACTACCACATGGGTATCACAGCTGAAAATGTAGCTGAACAGTGGGGTCTTACAAGAGAAGAATTAGACGAGTTTGCAGCAATTTCTCAGCAGAGAGCTGAAGCTGCTGTAGACGGTGGCGTATTTGATGAAGAAATCGTTCCTGTTGAAATTCCTCAGAGAAAGGGTGATCCAATCGTATTCGCAAGAGACGAACATCTTACTCGTGGAACAACTAAGGAAGGTATCGCTAAATTAAAACCGGCATTCAAGAGAGACGGCGGAATCGTTACAGCTGCTAACGCTTCCGGTATCAACGATGCAGGTGCTGCTCTGGTTGTAATGAGCAAAGAAAAGTGCGAAGAATTAGGACTTACTCCTCTTTGCACAATCAAGTCATATGCTTCCGGTGGTGTTGATCCAAGCATCATGGGTGTTGGACCTGTTCCTGCTACAAAAAAGGCATTAGAAAAAGCAGGTTTAACTATTGAGGATATTGACCTGGTAGAAGCTAACGAAGCTTTTGCTGCTCAGTCATTAGCAGTAAGAAAAGACTTAGGATTAGATCCTGAAAAGACAAACGTTAACGGTGGAGCTATTGCAATCGGTCACCCAATCGGAGCATCCGGAGCAAGAATCCTTATTTCACTTATCTACGAAATGAAGAGAAGAGACGCTAAGACAGGTCTGGCTACTCTTTGCATCGGTGGTGGAATGGGAACTACTGTAATCGTTGAAAGATAATTAGATATAGATACAATTTAATATTGGATTATCTGCATATTAAGCGGCTCGATTCATCGGGTCGCTTTTTTGTGCATAGAAACCGGAGGAGAATATGTGGAAGGAAATATCGAGGAACCGATATTTCCAACATTAGTGTGAGAAATAATGAACCACCGGCTATGCCGGTGAGATTAATTGTTTTAGCTATAAGCTAAAACCCTCCTATGATACAATGAGCGAGAAGTGGG
>JAQXLM010000144.1 GCA_029012125.1 Eubacteriaceae bacterium
AGAAGGAATGCTTCGTAAGGACCTGTATTACAGGCTGAATGTTGTAGGTATCAGAATTCCGCCTTTACGAACCAGAAAGGAGGATATACCTGTTCTTGCAGAGAAGCTGCTGGCAAAACAGAATCAGAGATTTGAAAAAGAGATCTGGATGATTTCTGATGGAGCAATGAGGCGTCTTGAAGAATACGATTATCCGGGAAATGTAAGAGAGCTGGAAAATATCATCATGCAGTCCGTTGCCATGGCAGAAGACGAACATGTTCTCAGTGAAAAGTTGCTTCAGATGCCAATCAGAATAGGGGCTGATGATAGAGGGTTGTCTGCCTGGGACCGTCAGGGTCCGCTGGACGAATACCTTGCAAACCTTGAAAAAGAGATAATTAGAGAAGTGATGATAGAAGAGTCAGGAAATATCTCCCGTGCTGCTGAGGCTTTGTCTGTGAAGAGACAGACTCTTCAGCATAAGCTGAAAAAATACGGAATAAGGGAATAACTGCAAAAATATTTGCACTAAAGATGCAAAATAATTTGCATTAAAAGTCAGAAATTGGTGACTGGAGCTGCAGAAAAAACGGGATTTTATACGTCGTTTCAGAATTGCAACGGCTGAAGGTGTTGAAAACACTTAGTTTCCGTAATGCAACAAATATTCTGTATACAAGTATTGCGTTGGCATACATATTGCAATATAATTGTAGTATAGTTAGCGGCAAAGTCGCTGGTAAAGACTATTTAATGGTTTTTATTTATAATTTTGAAAAGGAGAGAGAAAAGCTATGAAAAATGTAAAAGTAATCCTTTGGGGATTAGGCGCTATGGGCGGCGGAATCGGTAAAATGTTAACTAAGAAACAGGGTGTTGACATTGTAGGTGCTATCGATATCGGAAACAAGCTGGGAAAGAGCTTATATGAAGTTGTTCCAGGAATCGAAAGAGGAGACAGAGAAGACGTTATCGTTGGAACTGCTGAAGAAGTTATCCAGCCAGGCGCTGCAGATATCGTTGTAGTTTGCACAGACTCATTCACTTCAAAAGTATATGACAAGCTAGTTTATGTTATGGAAAGAGGAATGAACGTTATTACTTCAGCTGAAGAAATGGCTTATCCTCAGGCTCAGGAACCTGAACTTGCTAAGAAGTTAGACGAAATCGCTAAGGCTAACGGCGTAACAGTACTGGGAACAGGAATCAACCCTGGTCTTATCATGGACCTTCTTGTAATTCTTTGGACAGGTGCTTGCGAAACTGTTGATCACATCGTATCAAGAAGAGTTAACAGCTTATCACCATTCGGACCTGCTGTAATGGAAGAACAGGGAATCGGTGTTGAAGTTGCAGACTTCATGGAAAGAAAAGCTAACGGAACTATGGCTGGTCACGTTGGATTCGCTGAATCAGTTGGCATGATCTGTGATGCTTTAGGTTGGGAACTTGAAAAGTTCGAACAGGATATGGAACCAATCGTAACAGATGTTGACAGAAAGTCACCTTACGGATTTGCTGCTGCTGGACAGGTTGCCGGCGTTGCAATGAAGGGATGGGGAACTGTTGACGGAGAAGTTAAGATCGAAATGGATCACCCACAGCAGATCGAACCTGAACAGGTTGGCGTTCACACTGGTGACTATGTAGAAATCAAGGGTATTCCACCTGTAAACATGGCAAATACTCCTGAAATCGAAGGTGGAATCGGAACAATGGCTATGATTATGAACACTATTCCACACGTAATCAACGCTAAGCCAGGTCTAAAGACTATGATCGACATTCCAGTTCCAAGAGCTATCATGGGCGACATGAGAAATCTTATCGACGAAGATTGCAAAATCGTTAAATAATTAAAACTGCTTTACATATTATTTAAGCAAAAAGATTTAAGCAAAAGTTAAGCATCAAGCGGGAGGGTTTCTCTTCCCGCTTTGTGTGCTAATTAATTATCAAACAGGAGATGATCGAAATGGCAAAGAAAGGCGATTGGGTACGCATCCACAGTATCGTTCTTAAGGCTGAAGAAAGAACAGCTAAATTACCTGACGATACAAAGAAATGCGACCTTCAGCAGTGGACAAAAGGATTTTTACAGGACGACGAAGCTAAAGTCGGTGACGAAGTAACAGTTAAGACAGCAGTAGGTCGTCTTGAAAAGGGAACTTTAATTGAAGAAGCTCCATACTACGATCACAGCTATGGCGTTTTCGTACCTGAAATTATCGAAATCGACAGACAGCTGAGAGAAATCATGAACTATGGAGGTGAAGAATAATGGCATTAGCAAAAGACTATCAGTCCGTAATGGGAAGATCAAATGAAATTCAGAAGAACGCACTAGGTCTGGACTATGCTGAATTCGAAAAGTCCCCAGTAGCTTTTGATTATGATGAGCTTATGACTTCAACAGGATACACTCTTGATGAAATCAACAGAATTCAGGGATTATACGGCGTAGGTAACACTCCGCTGCTTGAGTTAAGAAACATTTCAGCTTTAGCTAGAAAATATGCAAAACCAGGTTACGGCGCAAGAATCTTCGTTAAAGATGAAGCTTGCAATGCATCCGGTTCATTCAAAGACAGACGTGCTGCTTGTGCAGTTGCTCACGCTAAGAAGTTAGGCTACAAGGGCGTTATGGCAGCAACATCCGGAAACTATGGTGCTGCAGTTGCATCCCAGGCTGCAATGCAGGGATTAAAGTGCATCATCGTTCAGGAATGCTACGACTCCAATGGAGTAGGACAGCCTGAAATCGTTGAGAAGGCAAGAAAGTGCGAAGCATTAGGCGCAGAAGTTGTACAGCTTACTGTAGGACCTGAATTATTCTATTCATTCCTTTCAATTCTGGAAGATACAGGATACTTCAATGCTTCCCTATACTCACCATTCGGTATCGCAGGTATCGATACACTAGGTTACGAAATCGCTATGCAGTGCCGCGAAAAGTTAGGAAAAGATCCTGACATGGTAGTATGTACAACTGCAGGTGGCGGAATGGTAACAGGTACCGCAAGAGGCCTTCAGAAGGCAGGATGTGATGCTACAGTAGTAGCTGCTTCCATCGACTTAACAGGATTATCAATGGCATCAGACATTGACTTCAACAAGAAATCATGTACAACAGGTCACACAGGATTCGGTGTTCCTTACGCTACAGATCCTGACCACAGTGACGTTCCTCGTTCAGCTGCAAGACCACTGAGATACATGGATAGATACGTAACAGTAACTCAGGGTGAGGTTATGTATACTACAGAAATGCTTGCTAACCTTGAAGGTCTTGAAAGAGGACCTGCAGGAAACACTGCATTAGCAGCAGCATTCTCACTTGCACAGGAACTTCCTGAAGATGCTATCCTGGTTGTATCAGAAACTGAATACACAGGAGCCGGTAAGCACATTCAGCCACAGCTTGCATTCGCTAAGGAAAACGGAATTGACGTAAGATTCGGAGATCCTAAGGAAGACAAGCCAGGTGAAAACCTGATTTTACCTGCAGATCCTAGTCTAATGAAGTACAAGGAAGCTGATATCACTCGTTTCAGAAAGTCATTAATTAAGAAGGCTGTTAAGAAGTCAGGTCTTGCACCGGATGAATTAACTGCTGACGATTTAGCATTCTTAGTTGCTGAAACAAAGACAGATCTTGAATTCGTTAAAGAAGCTTTAAAAGAGCTATAAAAAATATTAAGGGAGAAAAAGAATGAGAAGAGAAGACGATTTCGCTCAGAGAAGAGCGCATATTGCAAATCTTACAGACGAAGAACTTTACGACAGATTCTGGGAATTAACAGCTCAGGTTGTTGATCCTCTACTTGAATTAGGAAGAAAGAACACAACTCCTTCCGTAGAAAGAGCTGTTCTTCTAAGAATGGGTGTATCATCACTAGACACTCAGAAAATCGTTGAAGGTTGCATGGACAGAGGACTTATGGGACATGGAACAGGACACGTTGTTTACAAAATCGCTAACGAAAAAGGCATCTCCATCAGAGAAGCAAGCCAGAAGCTAGCTCAGGGTGAATACTGGGATGATGCAGTAGCACTATTCAAGTAGGGAGGAAAATAAGATGTCAGAAATCAAATTACAGCCAAATGAAAAACTAGACGTTAGAAATATTCTAAAAGACCTAGACAAATATGAACCAAGAAGAAGAGGATGGGTTTGGAGAAAACCTGCTCCTAATCTACAGATGGGACCTTTCGAATTCCACGATGTATCAGAACCTTTAAAGAACGGCGTTGGTCTTCCACCAGCTAAGTTCTTCGAAAACATCGACCCACAGCCACTTCCTGTAATCACTACAGAAATCGCTTCCGGTAGATTCGAAGACGACATCAGAAGAATGAGAATGGCAGCATGGCACGGTGCAGACCATATCATGGTTATCAGACACATGGGTCAGTCCCACATCGACGGACTGATGGAAGGTACTCCACAGGGTATCGGTGGTATTCCTGTAACTAGAAAACAGGTT
>JAQXLM010000145.1 GCA_029012125.1 Eubacteriaceae bacterium
CCGTATATGGTTTCAGCCTGGGGCGGAATGACTTTTTTGATCCCCTATTTCTTATTCGTGGTATTGATTGGATCAACAGGTCTTATTGAAGAAATGGCATTAGGTCGTGCTGCCAAGGGTGGACCTATCAAGGCCTTTGGAACATGTACAGAGCTTCGCACGGGCAAGAAAAACATCGGTGAGATGATTGGAGTAATACCTGTTCTGGGCTCCCTGGCATTAGCTATCGGATACACTGTTGTAGTGGGATGGATTTTCAAATACTCTTACCTTGCTCTGTCAGGCGGCATTTACAAGATGGGGCAGGACATGAATCTGATCGGAGGCATGTTTGAAAGCACAGCATCATCCTTCGGTAACAATACATGGGTAGTAGTTGCCATAATAGTAACCGCAGTAATCATGGCTTTCGGAATTGCAGGCGGCATCGAGAAGGCAAATAAGATTATGATGCCACTTCTGTTCATATTGTTTGTAGGGCTTGGCATATATGTATTCTCTCTTCCGGGCGCTACGGCAGGTTTAAAATATATCTTTACGATTAACCCTAAAGGCTTGCTGGATATTAAGCTTTGGATATATGCATTTGGACAAGCCTTCTTTTCCCTTTCAATTGCAGGAAACGGAACTGTTATTTACGGTTCGTACTTAGGCGATGAAGAAGATGTGACAAGCTCAGCAAGAGATGTGGCTGTTTTTGACACCATTGCAGCATTACTTGCATCCATGGTAATCATCCCAAGTATGGCAGTCGGAGGGTCGGAATTATCATCAGGCGGTCCGGGACTGATGTTCATATATCTTGCAAATGTATTTAACGGAATGCCCGGCGGAAAGATAGTAGGAATGATTTTCTACGTATGTGTACTCTTTGCCGGAATGAGTTCTCTTGTAAACCTGTATGAAGCTCCTGTTGCAACGTTGCAGGAGAAATTCGGCATGAGCAGAGTATTTGCTACAGGGTCAGTTTCAGTCTTCGGATGTGTAGTAGCTCTGTTTATTCAAGGCATCGTATCGGGATGGATGGATGCAGTTTCCATTTATGTTTGTCCTCTTGGAGCAATGCTGGCAGGGTTCATGTTCTTCTGGATTGCAGGTGATAAATTTGCACTGGATGCTGTTAATACAGGTAGAAACAAGCCAATCGGCAGATGGTTCATTCCACTTGGGAAATATGTGTTCGTTCCACTTTCACTGCTTGCACTTGTTGCAGGTGCTGTTCTGGGTGGTATAGGATGATTATTGCATAATGAATATGGATGGTAAGGCGGATTGGAAATTTTGATGTTGAACCTGATGAGCCATTGAAGCTATCACAGGTAATCAGCGGTTTCTGCGAAAACATGCTGTAAACAACAGATTATACAGAAAAGAGGTTATATGGATAATGGAAAGAAAATGGTGGCATGACAAGGTGGCATACCAGATTTACCCTAAGAGTTTTCTCGACTCCAACGGAGACGGAATAGGGGACCTGAGGGGTATTATTTCAAAGCTGGATTATCTTAAGGAGCTTGGTGTAGACATCATATGGTTATCTCCCATATACAAATCTCCCTTTGTTGACCAGGGATATGATATAGAGGATTACTATGCTATTGCAGAGGAATTCGGCACAATGGAAGACTTTGATAAGCTTCTGGCAGAGGCAAAGAAACGAGATATGCATATTATTATGGACCTTGTAATAAATCATTGCTCTGACAGGCACCAATGGTTTCAGAAGGCTCTGGCAGACCCTGAGAGCGAGTACGGGGATTATTTCTATTTCCGCAAAGGAAAAGACGGCAACCCTCCATGCAATTACCGCTCATACTTCGGAGGAAGCTGCTGGGAGCCGGTTCCGGGAACTGACAAGTATTTTCTTCATCTGTTTGCTAAGGAACAGCCGGATTTAAACTGGGAAAATCCTGCTCTGAGACAGAAACTGTATGACATGGTTAACTGGTGGCTTGATAAAGGACTCTCCGGTTTTCGTATCGATGCCATTATGAACATAAAGAAAGACTTGGCTTTTTCTGACCTTACACCTGATGGAGAAGATGGCCTTGCCAGCTGCTGGAGGATGGTTGAAAGTGTAGAAGGTGTGGGAGAATTTCTAAATGATTTAAAGGAAAACACCTTCCAAAGATACGATGCTTTTACCGTAGGAGAGGTTTTTAACATGCGACCTGAAGAGCTTCCCGATTTCATTGGGGAGAAGGGTTATTTCTCCACCATTTTTGACTTCAGCGCTCACTGCCTCAGTAACGGGGAACACGGCTGGTATGATG
>JAQXLM010000146.1 GCA_029012125.1 Eubacteriaceae bacterium
TCTGATTGTAGGTCCGGGAAACAGCTTTGTTACAGAGGCTAAGAGACAATGCTACGGAAAAGTCGGAATCGACTTTCTTGCAGGACCCAGCGAGGTTCTGGTAATCGCTGATGAAAATGCAAACCCTGAGATTATAGCTGCTGACCTGCTTGCTCAGTCTGAACATGACAGGGAGGCAAAGGGTCTTGTAGTTACGACAAGTGAAAAGCTGGCAAATGAAATAATCAAAGCCGTGGAACAGCAGCTTACTGTACTGCCTACGGCGGAAATCGCAAGTGTTTCATGGGCTGATTTCGGGGAAGTGCTTCTTGCTGAAACTCTGGAAGAGGCCATAGAATATGCTAATGAATATGCACCTGAGCACCTGGAAGTAAACCTTTCTGAAGAAGATATTGAGAAAACCGTAGAAGCATTGAGAAATTACGGATCTCTATTCATAGGTGAAAACACAGCCGAAGTATTCGGGGACTATGCATCAGGAACAAATCACACCCTGCCAACCTTAGGCGCTGCAAGATACACCGGTGGTGTCTGGGTAGGTACCTTCCTGAAGACATGCACCTACCAGAGCATGACACGAGACGGAATGATGGGTATTGCTCCTCTTGTTTCTTCTCTTGCAAAAGGTGAAGGACTGGCAGGTCACGCCAATGCGGCAGATATCAGAATCAGAAAGGGGTAAAAGCTAATTACCAACCTTGTATTTTATGTCGAAGTAAGATATAATATGTAAATGAGCGTATATTGTAATTGAACATGGAGGAAAGAAAAAATGTCGACAAAAGCTAATTTTAAGTTGGATGAAATTGGTGCCGGTAAAGTAGGTTTTCCAAAGACCGGCGAAGCAGTAACCAACACCCGTGCAATCATCGAAGCCGCATTCTACGGAAACAATGTAGTCAAGGTTAACACTCTGAAGGAAGCATATAACCTGGCAAAGAACTCACCGGGAACTATTGTGACAGATATGCCTGTTTACAGAGGAGAAGAATTCGGACTGGATTCAGACGCAAAGGTTCTTCTGTTCAACGATGGAGCTGTAACCGGACGTTATGCACAGGCTCGCCGTATTAAAGGTGAACCGGGCGTAGATGCAGGAAAGCTTGATAAGGTTATTATGGACGCAATCTATAAGACTCGTTTCAAGAAATTATATCATGCACAGGTATTTGTAGGTCTTGATCCTGAATTTATGGTAAAGGCACATCTGCTTATTCCTGAAGGAGAAGAAAACCTGTTATATAACTGGATGATTAACTTCCAGTACATGTCAGACGAATATGTAAAGATGTACAAGGAATCAAAGCCTGTAGGTGACGGAAAGGAAGCGGATATCTACATCTTCTCCGATCCTCAGTGGGCACCTACTCCAAGTCCGGACGTAGACTACAGCTGTCTGAGCGATGACCGCACATTATGCTACTTTGATACTAACCAGAATTGCGCAGCAATTCTAGGAATGAAGTACTTCGGAGAACACAAGAAGGGAACACTTACTATGGCTTGGGCTATTGCAAACCGTAACGGATATGCAAGCTGCCATGGCGGACAGAAGGAATACACTCTTCCTGACGGCAGAAAGTATGTTGCTTCTGTATTCGGACTGTCAGGTTCAGGTAAGTCAACTCTTACTCACGCAAAGCACAACAACAAATACGGTGAAAAGGCAATTACAGTTCTTCACGATGACGCATTTATCATCAACTCAGATACATGCTCATCAATCGCATTAGAACCTACATACTTCGATAAGACTGCCGATTATCCAACAGGATGCCCTGATAATAAATATCTTCTTTCCGCTCAGAACTGCTCTGCAACTATGGACGAAGAAGGAAAGATTCAGCTTGTAACAGAAGACATTCGTAACGGTAACGGCCGTGCGATTAAATCCAAGCTATGGTCACCAAACAGAGTCGACAAAATTGACAGCCCTGTTAATGCTATCATCTGGATTATGAAGGATCCATGCATTCCTCCTGTTGTTAAGCTTAAGGGTGCTGCACTGGCATCTGTAATGGGAGCAACTCTTGCAACCAAGACTTCAACAGCTGAGCGTGTAAAGGCAGGAACTGATATGAACGCACTTCGTATCGTTCCATATGCTAATCCGTTCAGAACATATCCGCTGGTTAACGACTATGAAAAGTTTAAGAAGCTGGTGGAAGAAAAGAATGTAGACTGCTACATCGTTAATACAGGAGATTTCATGGGCAAGAAGGTACAGCCTAAGGATACTCTTGGAATCCTTGAGTCAATCGTAGAAGGAACTGCGACTTTCCAGAAGTGGGGACCTTTCGATGATATTGAAATCATGGATTGGGACGGTTTCGAACCTGATCTTGAGGATGCTGACTATAAGGAAGCACTTAAGGCAGCAATGATGAACCGTGTTGACGCTGTAAAAGGCTTCGCAGAGAAAAAGGACGGCTATGACAAGCTTCCTGATGAAGCATTAGAAGCTCTTGAAAAACTGGTAGAAGCTCTTAAATAAGCTATAAATCAAAAAACAATTCAAGCTCTCCGGACAGAATCCGGAGAGCTTTTATCTTAGAACTCTTTATATTATATGGATGTATCCCCATCGGTTTCAACATCATTTCTGGAAGCACGTATCCTTATTCTTGTACGATTCTCGCCGGTATGCTCGTCGATTATAGGAAGGCCTGAGCAGAATACCGTGATTACCTGACCATCCTTGCGCAACAGGTTATGCTTCAGGTGAACCTCCTGATGAGCAAGACTCTGAACGTCTACAATCTTCCAGTAAATTTCCCTATCCTCCTCAGGAATCAGGTCGTTTTGCGACAGGGATTTTTCCTTTACATCTTTTGTTGAATATCCGGTGAGAGCTGTAAACATATCATCCAGCTGCATTATTCTCTGCTCTGTATCCACGTAGTATTCTGACATGAATACCTCGGATATTTTGGAATTGTTCAAGGCAATATCGGAAATATCGGATATTACCTGAGCAGAATCATCTGATAAGTCTGATACATCGATGGCCATAGGAGCGTTTTTAAGACGTTCCTCCATGAGCAGCTGCTCGAATTCGCTGACAGGAAGAGGTTTTGAGAAGTAGAAACCCTGCATCAGCGAGCAGCCCATATTGCTGATATGTTCCGCCTGGGCTTCCGTTTCAACTCCCTCCGTAAGCACTGCAATTCCAAGATTACGTGCCATATGTATTACAGAACCTACAATTTGACTTCCTTTTTCAATTTGAGAATCTCCCTTAAGGAAACCCATATCGATTTTTAGAAGGTCAACCGGCAAATGCTTTAACATGCTTAAAGATGAGTATCCGCTTCCAAAATCGTCCATTTCTACGGTAAATCCGTATGCGTGCAGATCCTCTATGGCCTTCATCAGCATCGCAGGCTGATTGATGTACGCATTCTCGGTAATTTCAAGATGGATAGCCGATGGCGGCAGATTATACCTTCTCAGAAGCTCATTAAATGTATCTGCAAGGTTTCTATCAGCTATATCCATTCTGGATATGTTAACGGAAACCGGAATGGTCTGATAACAATCCATGCTATGCCAGCGACTGACCAGCCTGCAGGTTTCTTCCCACACATAATAATCCAGTTTAGTAATAACGCCGGTTCTCTCCAGTACAGGTAGAAACTCTCCCGGTGATAACCAGCCCAGAGATTTGTGATTCCAGCGACAAAGTGCTTCTGCGCCGCTTATCTTACCTGTAGCGTAATTATATTGAGGCTGGAACCATACTGTAATATCACCGTTGGCCAGGGCGTCATCAAAGGATTGGCTTATGTAAAGCTCTCGCATCTGACTGTTCCACATTTCCTCATCAAAGCGTGCAATTGTTTTGCCGGCAGTATACTTAACTGTTTTCTGGGCAATATTTGCTCTGTCAAGCATCTGGTTGATGTTAGGACTCTTCTTATCCTCGTCCGTCAGGGTATAAAATCCTGCAGCAAGCTCACCGCGGTATATGGTGTTGTAGTCATCAAAGAACCGGCAGATTTTTCCGGTAAGAATACTTACTTTCTTCTCCAGCTTGTCATAATCACTGATTGCGGAGAGTACGACCATATTATCAGCGGACAAGCGTCCACAGGTCTCGTTTGGGCTTAAATCATCCAGTATTTCCATAGCCAGGTATTTAATTAAAGCATCACCGGTTTCATATCCGTAAAAGTCGTTAACCAGCTTGAAGTTTTTTATGTCAAGATAGCACATGGAGTAATCCAGAGAAGGATTTCTCAGAATAAGGTGCATGGCATTTTTTCTGAACCCTTCAAGAGTAAGGATTCCGGATAGAGGATCGATATCATCTGAAATGATATCGTATCTGGTGATATCCCCGTCTGCAATTTTGGAACGCATTTTATCCGCATACATTTCCCTGTCGGCGGTACTTTTCCATAGTGAAATCTCACGTCTCTGTCCGCTATCGTTTCTGTGATGGCAAAGCCCCTTTGCGATGGAAAGCTCTATGGAACTGCTCTTATTGTACTGCTTTATTTCCCTGTCTAGAATATCAAAGTATTCCGAGTCGGATAAGGTAGGATTCTCGATGAGAACAGCGAATTCGTCACCTCCGATTCGATATACGTTGCCGAAAGAACTGTAAGCGGCGGAAATGCACCTTGCACCATCCTTTATCATCTTATCACCGACTTCATGTCCAAAACTGTCGTTGATGAATTTCAGCTTGTTAAGATCCAGGAATATTAAAATGGAATCCTCGGATGCTCCTCTTTCTATAGTATTAATATTATCATCAAAGGAACGTCGATTTCCAAGTCCGGTCAGACCGTCTTTAACTGAAAGAGTCTGGTAAATCTGCAGTTCATTCTCAGCAACTCTGATTTTGTAGGTATTGGACAGCTGTGAATGTAAAGCATTGACGGAAAGCATGATTATAAAGAAGACCAGCAACGCCAGAACTACAAGAAGGTATTCTCTTCCCTCTGTCAGCCAGAACAGCAGAACTGTCACCATGAGCATTACCAAAGGAATTACGAAAGTCAACAATAGTATGAAGCTTTCAGATGTTCTGTTCTTAAGATGATTGACTATAATTGCGATAACCGTTGCGACACAAGCTATTCCCAGTATTACCTGCGTAAGCGGAAGCATGTCGTAAAAAGTGTAACCACCCTTATAATATAGAAGCTGCTGGGCAATAACATTGATTATGGCCAGTAAAGATATGTGTTTCAGATATAAATCACTGCAGTTTGAAATGCTGTAATATGCAAAGCCGCAAATCGGAATCGGAAGAAGCATCAGAGCTGTATAGCACAGCTGGGAAATAACATATCTGCTAAGAGGAACAAAGGTAATCAGCCACATATTGGTAAATATCCATACGCATGCTATCAGAAGTATGCAGAACAGACTGATAATGCGCATGTTAGGCATTCTATTGACAATGAGATGAAGTGAAATACATCCGGTTATTATTGTAAGTAAAATTGTAATAATTAAAAAAACAGCAGCAAAGATGTCCATAGACAGTATGTGAACAAAGCCTTCACTTGGAGTACAGAAAAATACTTCGCCAATGTTACACATGTTATCTCTGCATGCCGAATATGTAATGGAAATAACACCGTCGTCCTGTATATGGTCGAGGCGAACAGGTATAAAACCGTTAATGCTTATAAGTGTATTATAATCTTCTGAGTCAAAACTGAAAATCATCTGATCGTCAAGGAAAACACGAAGCTGCTGTCTTTGGTTATCTATCAGCATAAGTCCGCGAGACAATTCTTCACGGCTGCATTCCCTGTAAATCGTGAAAGAGCCGTCCTTTGCCGGAAATGAGTTAGATAAGGACACCGGAACCCTGTCATCTCCTTCCGCAGAATACCAGCCATCCTCAGTCGCTACAGCTGTATCAAGGTGGATAGGTTTATTGGGTTCATAGATTTTGAATGTGTGGAATATAGAAAAAAGTACCAACAATAATCCAAGGATAAATAGTAGCCTGGATGCATGAATGAATCCTGGTTTAGCATTGTTTTGCATTTTCGTTCTCCTGATGATAATTTGCAGTAACTAAATCGTAATCATATATACTGATTATATATCACATCTTTATCAAAAACAAGAGATGTCAATGTATACTTTGCTTTTAATGACAAAAATAAATATATATGCAAGAAAATTTGACTAGAGGCCAAAAAAGTGTTAAAATTTTGGAAACTATGTTAGGGGATTGGGATACAACCGAATAGCATAGGAGATATTTTATGAGAAAACTTATATCTATAGCATTGGTGTTCTGCATGATAATGGTTATCATCCCGATGAACACATCTGAAGCCAGTGCTAAGGTTCCCAAGCTCACTGAGAAATCACTGTACAAGGTGAGCAGCTACCGTTCAGGTGATTGTTTGTTGTGCGCCAATGCATATATGATAAAAAGAATGGCTGTCCTGATGGGATCGTCATCCTATAAGAATATATCAAACAGCTCTCTCAGGTCTGTGGCTACTACAGACGGGGTTAACAGTATGGATTCAAGCTTTACCTTTAAACGAGGTGGAATAAAGTACCGCATTAAGAGTAAAGCATTGACCGGTTCGGCGTCAGACAAGAAAAGAAAAATCAAAGAACTCCTAAAGGAGCATCCTGAGGGAATTGCCGTCTGGGGAGGCTACGGTGCCAGTTCCGTGGGACCTCATGCCGTACTTATTACCGGATATAATAAAAAATCAGGATACTTTTATGCAGTGGATTCTGCCAATAACTATGGTGGCAGAAACAAAGGAATAACCAGCTGGTCGGGCACCTACATGTACGGCATAGGCAACTGTACCATGTACTATTACATTTCATCTGTATCCCTTACAGATAAGCCGGAGGCTCCAAAGGTAACAAGGGATAATAACAGAACAGTTCTGGTGAAATGGAGTGATGTAAGAGGTGAAAACCGATGGAAGGTGTCACGCTCAATATATAAGGACGGAAAGCATACGGTTAAATATGTTAGTACCAAAAACAAGAAAACAACTCTAAAGGCGGAGCCGGGTAAGGTGTACTACTACAGGGTTCAGCCATATAACAGATTGATATATACTGATTGGGCAGGTAAAAAGCATACCAG
>JAQXLM010000147.1 GCA_029012125.1 Eubacteriaceae bacterium
TCGCAGACGATTTAACTTTTCATCCCGTCTTCTTTCAAAACTTAAGTTTCAGCATCTTGTTTTTCTAAATGGAGAGGAAGTTGCAGGATGGATTACTCCTAATATCGGTGATGAAGTGTCTGTAAAACTGCCGGAGGAAAAAAGTGACTTTCCTGCCGAAGACATTCCAATTTATCCCGTTTTTGAAGATGATGATCTTTTGATAATCAACAAACAGCCGGGAGTTACGGTTCATCCCACTAAGGGACATCCCAGCCACACGATCGCAAACGGGCTAATGACATACATGGAAAAAACTCATCAGTCTTTCAAAGTCAGGTTTGTAAATCGTCTTGACATGGATACAACAGGACTGTTGATTATAGCAAAGAACTCTCATGCTCAGGATGAAGTTACAAAGCAGATGAAAGCAAAGACAACTGAGAAAAGGTATATGGCAATAGTTAACGGAATTATCTATGACGACCAGTTCACCATCGACCTGCCTATAGGAAGACCTGATCCCGATAATGTTGCCAGAGCTGTAATGGACCAAGGCGGATATCCTTCAATTACCCATGTCAAGGTTCTTGAAAGATTTCCTGATAAGATGAATTCTGATAAGGGCTACACTATGGTAGAGCTTCTTTTGGAAACCGGAAGAACTCATCAAATAAGGGTGCATATGTCACATATCGGTCATCCTCTTGTAGGAGATTTTCTCTATGGTGGTGAAAACCCTACCCTTATAGACAGGCAGGCTCTTCACTCATACAAGCTTGCAATTAACCATCCGGTTACCGGAGAGAGGCTTGTTTTGGAGGCACCTCTTCCCGACGATTTTATAAAAGTTATAGAAAAAATATCAAAGTAAAGGAATTACTATGGGAATAATTGAGTTGCTGATTCTTGCGGTTGGACTATCAATGGATGCGTTTGCTGTATCCATATGCAAAGGTCTTTCCGTGAAAAAAATAGAAATAAAACACATGGCTATTGCCGGAATATGGTTCGGAGGTTTTCAGGCATTGATGCCTTTGATAGGGTTCCTGCTAGGCAGCACCTTTGCATCGTATGTATCCATGCTGGATCACTGGATTGCACTCATATTACTTGCATTAATAGGTTTAAGCATGATTAAGGAGTCTTTAGCCCATGATGATGAGGACGTTGGAGACTCATTTGCTTTCAAAGCAATGTTTCTAATGGCAGTTGCAACCAGTATCGATGCTCTGGCAGTTGGTGTAACCTTTGCCTTCCTGAAGGTTAGCATTGTTTTTGCCATATCGGTAATCGGAGTAACCACATTCATTTTCTCTGCAGCCGGAATATGGATAGGTAATATCTTCGGCTTAAGATTTAAATCAAAAGCCGAGTTAGCCGGAGGACTAATACTGATTCTTCTGGGTTTGAAGATATTTATAGAGCATATGTTTTTCTAAAAAAAATCGGGAAAGAAATTCTTTCCCGATTTTTTATGTTTATGATTTGGTTGTTCTTTCGATTACAGGCTCAATATACTTCTTTTCATATAGCAGAAGCAGTGCCTTCTGTTCATCTGTTTCAGATAGCTCTTCGTTTCTTTCATGTGGATTGGAAGATTCATTATTCAATCTCTGATGAACCTGAGTCGATACATTCACACAGTGGTCTGCGATTCTCTCCATATTACCAAGTATCTCAACAAATGAGATTCCTGCATCGGCAGACATAAATCCGCCCATCAGACGAGTAATACGATGAGCCTTTAAAACATCTACAAGGTTATCGACTGTGTCCTCAAGCGCTTCAACCTTATGAATCACACTGCTTGCTTCTTCCACATATGACTCACAAGTCATGCTTAAAATATCGTTAACAGCATTATCCAGACATTTTAACTCATATAATGCATTTTCTGAAAACATTACTCCGTTATCATTGTTATAAACGGCTACATCCAAAAGGTTTTTACAATGGTCTCCGATTCTTTCAAAGTCACCTATGGTATGCATAAACTCTGTAGCAAGCCTGTTATCCTCAACAGATAACTGCTGTTCAGTAAGTTTAATCAGATAATCGCCAAGAGCACTCTCACTCTTATCCAGAAAGTCTTCATTTTCATTTACTTTAGTAACCTTATCTTCACTATATTCGTTTATACAGCAATCTATGGCCAGTCTGTAATTTTCCATAGCTGTCTGTGCAACGGTTGTCATAACCTTCTGACACTGACCTAATGCAATACCCGGAGAACTGATAAATATAGGATCAAGCAATGCAAGTTCTTCTTCTATCTTATTTGTGCCTTTATCCCTTACTATTTTTTCTGAGATCTTAATCAGGAAGCTGACAAGTGGAAGCATAAAGATACAGGTTCCAAGATTGAATAATGTGTGGAAGTCAGCTATATTACCACGATTTACCGGTTTATCCCAGAAGCTGAACCCTATAGCAGCCTGATATCCATATATTATTACCAGGAATATTATTGCACCGAATAATGCCATGCAAACATCTATGCATACTGCTCTCTTTGAGTTCTTATTTGTTCCTATGCTGGCAAGTAGAACTGTTACGCATTTTCCGATATTCTGCCCTATAACAATCGGTGCCGCCATGGAGAATGTAATTCCTCCGGTTGTACTCATAGCCTGAAGTACACCTACAGATGCTGAGGAGCTCTGTAGAAGTATGGTAACAGCCATTCCTGCAAGAATGCCCAATGCAGGATTAGTAAGAACAAGGAAGATGTTCATAAACTCAGGTGAATTGGCAAGAGGTTTAAAACTGGATTCCATCATGTTCATTCCGATAAACAGAATACCGAGACCTACTGCTATTCCCGCCTTATCCTTAGTCTTATTCTTCTTAGCCATCAGTATTACAAATGCTCCAATAACCACACATATAGGGGCAAAGGATACCGGCTTAAGCATCTGCATTACTATATTATCATTATTTATATCACCTAATCTTAAGATTTGAGCAGTAACGGTAGTACCGATATTTGCTCCCATAATAACAGGAACAGCCTGCACCAGTCTCATGATTCCTGCATTTAGGAAACCGATTACCATGATTATTGTTGCAGAAGAGCTTTGGATTACTGCGGTAACTCCTGCACCAAGCAGAACACCCTTCGCGCGATTGCTTGTAAGACGCTCCAAAGTTTTTTCCATTTTAGCGCCTGCAAAACGCTCAAGTGACTGGCCCATCAGTTTCATTCCGTACAGGAACAGACCGATTCCGCCTAACATACTCAAAATAGATTCTAAACTCAATTTTCTCATCCTCGCTGTATTTCAAATTGATATAACAAGGCTATTATACAATATCTCTGATTGTCTTTTCAACCAGTTTGTCGACGATTTCAAAATTCATATTCGGAACATATTTTTTTTCAACTATATCGTGCTTTTCTTTTGCATGAGCCAGGGCTTCAATTCCTTCATTCAACAAGTATTCATATATTGCTGAATTCTTATCTATTGTCTCTTTTCTTTTCTCAAAATAATGAGAATTCCTGTAATCACATAAATCTATCAGTCTGATATCTGATGCAGCAAGTTCCCATGGCTCCAGATCGTGCCATTTGTTTGTAGTAACAAAAGCTAAAGAAAGTTCAGGAACAATAATATGCTCTATTTTATTGTCCGGATCCATAGGACAGTAAAAGCATTCTATATCAAAACCTCTATATATAGCCCCTTCCATGATAATGCTCATAAAACTGCTGTTGCTGTATCCCTCAGGTACATTGATGAGGTAAACCTTTTCTATAGATTCCAGAAGGGATTTTATATAGGAAATCGTACCGACAGGTGTTATGGCTGTAGCAAAGAATTTCTTTACGCGGCCGGATTTATAAGAGATATCGTAATCCCTGTAATCTCTATCGATTATTCCCGAAGCAATCTTATATATTTCAGAAATTTCCATTCCTTCATTGTTTATTTCTGATAAGGTATCATATATGCATTTTGCCGCTGAAAGATAGTTATATGCAATAGAATACCAGTTGCTGCACTCCTCATTTTCACGTATTATTTCGTCTTTTTGGTGTGCAAATCCTTCCTCATTCCAGTAATCTCCAAAATTTATAATTGAATCTACTGCGCCGGGAGTAACCGGATCGATGACATGTGGGCTGGTGCCGTCGATAAAAGCTATTTTTTCCTCCTTGACGATAATTCCATCAAGGGATTCCGGTGCTGCAGAGCAATGGAGATAATCGATGCTAAAGCCTTTTTCGGCCAGTCGATCACCTATAGACTTCATAAAACATGATTTTCCTGTACCGGGACCTCCTTTTATACAAATAATCTTATTTGCTTCTCTCTGACTTAAAATGTACTTGTAATATGAAAAAAAACCTCTAGGAGTATTATTTCCCGGAAAATAGTGACGTGTAATGGACACTCTTATCACCTCCTTACATTTTTTATTGTATGAAAAATACGGAGGCTGGTGCCTGTTAATGAATCAAAAAAACCCGGTACAGGTCCGGGTTAAGGATATTAAGGTTTTAGTCCCAAATTGGATCATTCTTTGGTTCAGCAATAAGTACGCCTGATGCAAGATCATAAAATGCTGTCATAGATGTCTGTATATATGCGGCAACCACCAAGCTTGGCAGTGAAGTGAAGAACTGAAGTACAGCATAGGCTACCCCATTCTCTTCAAAATTAACAAAGGAAGAAAAGACTAATGTTATTCCACTTGATATTAAGAATGCAACCGCAAGTGCTACAAGCAGCCATCCAATGAAGGAAACTCCCAAAGTGAATAGCTTCATTTTATTTCCAATCATCATTTCCTTAGATTCTTTTATACACTGCATAACGCCTTTGCTTGGATCATCAGCCAGAATGTAAAAGGCCTGACTATATCTGAAGGCAGCGATTATTCCCGGAATGACCAGCAGTAATGACCAAAGCGCAATAAACAATGACATCACGAGGAATAATCCAAGGGTCTTAAGAAAATACTCAAACCCTGAAAAAATATATCCCAGATTAATCTCATTTCTTCTGAAGAAGGCCAGCATAAATGCACAAAGACCAACCTGAAATGCACCTGTCAGCACGACACTATATATTCCTGAAATACCCCCAACTGTAATGGTTACATCCATAGCTTCATTATAAACAGAATTTGGAGGGAAAAATCCATCAAGAGCAAGAGGTACCGTCGATGACAACACATAGAACAGTAGACATCCAAGGAATACCATCACCCAATTACCCTTCAGCTTTATTCTTGACATTGCTCTGATTTCTGAAGCTGTTTCTCTAACAATATTGTTCATAAAATATCTCCTTCTTTAAAATACAGTATAGTTATTATATAATAAATGTATATACAATTCAACAAGGGAGAAAAAAATGTCAAAAGCACTTATCATTACAACATATGTACATCGACTGGATCAGATAAAGATAGACTACAATATCTTTGATGCAGTAATATGCGCCGATGCAGGGCTTGTAATTGCCGAGAAGTTAGGAATAAAGCCTGACTACCTTATCGGCGACTACGACTCTACGGCTAAGCCTTACACTGAGGATGTAATTGTTCTTCCTATGGAAAAGGATATTACTGATTCTGAAGCAGCCATCGATCTTGCCAAAGCCAAAGGATTTGATGACATTACTGTTCTGGGAGGACTGGGTGGTCGTTTTGATCATACAATGGGAAACCTCGGAATGCTGGCAAAGCATACATCCCCTGAGTTTAAGATTCGGATAATCGATGGTCAGAACCTTGTATTTATTATGCCTCCCGGTCATATTGAAATCCCAAAGAATTCATACAAATATCTTGGGCTCATAAGCTATGGAACACATGTAACAGGACTTACAGTAATTGGAGTGAAATACCCTCTTGATAACTTTGATCTGCCAAATGATACCTCCCTTGGAGTAAGCAATGAAATAATTAGAGATACAGCAACCATAAAACATGAATCGGGTATGCTGCTGGTGATTCTTTCCAATGATTTGCCAAAACAATGATAATAGTATTGATTTAAAGCAGTTAAAATGTTAAAATTATAACGATGATAATTCGGCTATGCCGTAAAAAAAGGAGATATGTAAGATGTACGAGAACATTAAATTTGAAGTAAATGAAGGTATTGGAACAGTCACAATTAACAGACCTAAAGCAATGAACGCTCTAAATATGGATGTGTTGACTGAATTATATGATGTATTCACAAAGATTGAATCAGACGATGAGGTTAAAGCAGTTATCCTTACAGGTGAAGGAAAAGCGTTCGTAGCCGGTGCTGACATTGCTCAGATGCATAAACTTAATCCTATTGGCGGACGTCAGATGATGATGCTGGGACACAAAGTTATGAATCTTATCGAGAATATTGAGAAGCCTGTAATCGCTGCAGTTAATGGTTTTGCTCTTGGTGGCGGATGCGAACTGGCAATGGCTTGCGATATCAGAATCGCATCAGAAAAAGCTAAATTCGGTCAGCCTGAAGTCGGTCTTGGAATCATTCCGGGATTCGGTGGTACTCAGAGACTTGCAAGACTTGTAGGAAAAGGAATGGCTAAGTACTTAATCATGACAGCAGAGATGATTGGAGCTGACGAAGCTTACAGAATCGGTCTTTGTGAAAAGGTTGCAGCTCCTGAAGAATTGCTTTCTGTAGCTGAAAAGGTTGCCAGAACAATCGCTTCCAAGGCACCTATTGCTATTGCAACTGCTAAGACTGCAATTAACAACGGATTCGATATGGATATGAAATCAGCAAGCAAATTTGAAATTGAAACATTCACAGCTGCTTTCAGTTCAGAAGATAAGACAGAGGGAATGGGAGCGTTCCTTGAAAAGAGAGCTCCTGAGTTCAAGAACAGATAAAATCAAATCAAAAATAGAGAGACAGGTGGTAATATTCACCCGTCTCTTTTTTTGTTGAAAAAAGGCTCTGCAAAATTGCAGAGCCTTAATATGTGCTTGTCTATCTGATTAGCCTAAAAGACCTGATCCAAACATTGGAGCAAATACTACTGCTACGATAGTCATCAGCTTAATTAAGATGTTGATTGAAGGACCGGAAGTATCCTTGAATGGGTCACCTACTGTATCTCCAACAACTGCAGCCTTATGAGATTCTGATCCCTTTCCGCCATAGTTTCCTTCTTCGATGTACTTCTTAGCATTATCCCATGCACCACCTGCATTAGCCATCATGATAGCAAGTAATACACCTGCTGATAATGCACCACCAAGCATACCTGCAAGAGCTTCAGCACCAAGGATGAAACCTACTGCAAGAGGTGCGATGATAGCCATTAAACCAGGGATTACCATTTCCTTAAGAGCAGCACCTGTTGAAATATCTACGCAGTTAGCATAGTCAGGCTTAGCTGTTCCTTCCATGATACCAGGAGTTTCTCTAAACTGTCTTCTAACTTCTTCAATCATCTGATTTGCAGCTTTACCTACGGAGTTCATAGTCATAGCTGAGAACAGGAATGGAAGCATAGCTCCGATAAACAGACCGATGATTACGATCGGTTCTAATAAGCTTGCCTTTTCAATCTGTGCAACCTTTGCATATGATACGAATAAAGCAAGTGCTGTTAATGCTGCAGAACCGATAGCGAAACCTTTACCGATAGCAGCTGTTGTATTACCAACTGAGTCAAGCTTGTCAGTGATTTCTCTAACTTCATGTGGAAGTTCAGACATCTCTGCAATACCACCGGCATTGTCAGATACAGGACCATAAGCGTCAACTGCAACTGTCATACCGCCTGTTGAAAGCATACCTACTGCAGCAAGAGCAATACCATATACGCCTGCAAATGCGTAAGCAACAAAGATTCCAACAGAGATGCAGATGATTGGCCATAATGTTGACATCATACCAACACCAAGTCCACTGATGATTGTTGTAGCTGCACCTGTCTGTGACTGGTCAGCAATCTTTTTAACTGATTTATAATCAGCAGAAGTATAGATTTCTGTGATTTTTCCGATCAGGATACCTACAATCAGACCTGCGATAATTGCACATGCATAAGTGTAGTCACCTAACATTGCCTTACTTAATACAAGGGAGCAAACTACTACGATTGCACCACTGATGTATGTTCCCATGTTTAATGCAGCAGCCGGATTAGTGTTGTCGTTTCCTCTTACCATTAAGATACCGATAACGGAAGCGATAATACCGATAGCTGAAAGGATTAGTGGGAATAATGCAGCAGTTCCTTCTGTAAATGTTGCTGTTTCTGGAGCGTTAGCAACAGCTACAGCTGATAGAGTAATTGCTGAAATAATTGAACCAACATATGATTCGAATAAGTCGGAACCCATACCTGCAACGTCACCTACGTTGTCGCCTACGTTGTCAGCGATAACAGCAGGGTTTCTTGGGTCATCTTCAGGAATTCCTGCTTCAACCTTACCTACCAGGTCAGCGCCAACGTCTGCAGCCTTAGTGTAGATACCACCACCTACTCTTCCGAAAAGAGCCATTGATGATGCACCTAGACCAAATCCTGTAATGCATTCAGTTACTGTTGCAAGATCTAATACTGCGAAAACAACTCCAAGTCCCAAAAGACCTAAGCCTGTAACGCAAAGACCCATTACCGCACCTGATCTGAACGCGATTTTTAACGCCTTAGGCATGCCAGATTCTTTAGCTGCCCATGCAGTTCTTACATTACCCTTAGTTGCTACGTTCATACCAAAGAAACCGGCAAGAACTGATAACAGAGCACCGATTACATACAGAATTGCTGTAGTCCAGCTCTTAAGTCCCAGTCCGATTAATAAGAATAGTACAACGATTACAATAACCATTGTCTTGTATTCTCTCTTAAGGAAAGCCATAGCACCTTCTCTAATGAAGCCTGCAATTTCTTTCATTCTGTCTGTTCCTTCGTCAGCCTTGCTAATCCAGGATGTTAAGCAAAATGCTACAAGCAAACCGATAGCAGCTGCGATAGGAGCAATCCAATTAAGCATAATAGAATACCTCCAATTTAAATTAAATTTTAAATAATTAACTAACTTATTAATACAATGCAACAATTACAAGTGAAAGAACAATGAATGCAACTGCTGATACAGTTGTAATCTTTCCAAGGATAGCATCATACCCTCTGCTCTTTTTCTTGCCGAATAACTGTTCTGCACCACCTGCTATTGATCCGGATAAACCATCACTGTTGCTTGACTGTAACAGAACGCTGGCAATTATAACAATACTTGCGATTGCTAACAAAACCATTAAAAAGGTTTTCATCATATCCCTCCTTAAAAATTCTAACCATATCACTTTATCATAGGAATATTTAAAAATCAAGTGATTTTAGCACTATTTGCAGTTAAAAATTGATTATTTCTATGAACTTTGAAGGGATAAGACTGGCGCCTCCCACAAGTGCTCCATCTATTTCATCCATATTCATTATTTCTGTAGCATTTTCCGGTTTTACACTTCCTCCATACTGAATAATAACCTTATCACAAGTGTCCTCATCATAAAGCTTTTCAACAGTATTTCTAATGAGCGCACACATCTCTTCAGCCTGCTCAGGGGTTGCTGTCTTCCCTGTTCCGATTGCCCAGATTGGCTCATATGCAATCACAACCTTTGCTGCTTCTTCATGTGTCAGTCCGGCAAAATCCGCAGTAAGCTGATTGATTACGATATCTTGCTCTTTTCCTGCCTCTCTCTGTGCAAGATTCTCACCTACACAAAGGATAGGAATGATATCACTGTCCCTAAGCAGCTTCTTTAGCTTAAGATTAACAGTCTCGTCTGTTTCTCCAAAGTATTCTCTTCTTTCGGAATGACCGACGATACAATAATCAACACCGATTTCTTTCAGCATTGAAACGGATATTTCTCCGGTAAATGCACCTTCCTCTTCGAAATGTACATTCTGTGCACCTACTCCGATATTAGTGTCTCTGAAAGCTTCAACAAGAGTCTCTAAAGCTGTGAAAGGGGCACAAATGGCTGTTTTCACATCTGTGTCCCCATATAATTTTTTGAATTCATCAGCAAACTCTAAAGCTTCCATTTTTGTCTTAAACATCTTCCAATTTCCGGCAATAAATGGAATCCTCATATTTACCTCCTACAATAACTCTATTTATTTTTCTTCGATAATAGCTATACCCGGCAGTTCTTTTCCTTCCAGGAATTCCAGTGATGCTCCACCTCCTGTGGAAATGTGTGACATCTTATCTGCCAGACCGAACTGCTCTGCTGCTGCCGCTGAGTCTCCACCACCGATAATAGTGACTGCATTACTATCAGCAAGAATTTCAGCAATAGCTTTAGTTCCTACGGCAAAATTAGGCATTTCAAAGACGCCCATAGGTCCATTCCACACAATTGTCTTCGCACTATCCAATGCTTTTTTATATAGAGCCACTGTCTCAGGTCCGATATCCAGTCCCTGCATATCAGCGGGTATGCTATCTCTTCTGCAAATCTTTGTTTCAGAGTCATTATCAAATTCCATTGCGCAAACTACATCAACAGGAAGAAGCATTTCTACGCCCAGAGATTTTGCTTTTTCTAAGAGCTCCTTAGCAAGCTGAACATTCTCTTCGTCAAGAATGGATTCACCGATTTCATATCCCATGGACTTGAAGAACGTATATGCCATTCCTCCTCCGATAATTAGAGTATCCACCTTCTGTAAAAGATTTTCGATTACAGGAATTTTGTCGCCTACCTTAGCTCCACCCATAATTGCAACGAATGGTCTTTCAGGGTTTTCTACTGCTGAACCTAAGAATTTAACTTCCTTTTCAATAAGAAAGCCTGAAACCGCAGGAAGATAATCTGCTATTCCGGCTGTTGAGGAGTGAGCTCTGTGTGCGGTACCAAAAGCTTCCTGCACAAAAATCTCTCCCAGTGACGCCAATTCCTTTGCGAACTCTGCTCCATTCTTAGTTTCTTCAGTTCTGAAACGCACATTTTCAAGAAGCATTACTTCTCCATCCTGAAGAGCCTCTGCAGCTTCTTTTACCTGAGTGTTTACAACCTCCGGGCATGAAATGAACTTAACCTCTTTGCCCAAAAGCTCAGACAATCTGTCGGCTACCGGTTTCAGTGTGAATTCCATCTTTGCTTCACCTTTAGGTCTGCCAAGATGTGACATCAAAACTACCTTTGCCCCGTTTTCAATAAGATATTGAACAGTTGGGAGTGCAGCTCTGATTCTGTTATCATCAGTAATAACACCTTCCTGCATTGGCACATTGAAATCGCATCTTGCCACAATGCGTTTACCTTTTACTTCGATGTCTCTAATTGTTTTTTTCATGTGTAAAACCTCTCTATAATATTTCTTTAATTATTATCAATTTTATACATGTGCTTGATTAATTCTAATACTTTGCTTGAATATCCGTACTCGTTATCATAGAAACCTATCAGCTTGAAGAATTTGCTGTCAAGCTGGATACCTTCTCTGCAGTCAAAAATTGAAGTGCAAGGATCACCGATGAAGTCAGATGAAACAACTTCATCATCTACGTATTCCAAAACACCCTTAAGGTTAGTTTCTGATGCTTTCTTCATTGCTGCGCAGATTTCTTCATATGAAGTATCCTTCTTCAGTACAACATTCAAATCTATAACTGAAACATCTGATGTAGGAACTCTGTATGAAATGCCGGTCATCTTTCCAGCCAGGCTTGGAATTACAAGTCCTACAGCCTTTGCTGCTCCTGTTGTAGATGGTATGATGTTACCAAACACACTTCTGCCTGTTCTCCAGTCCTTCTGTGAACGTGCGTCAACCACCTTCTGTTTAGCGGTAGCTGCATGGATTGTCGACATCAGACCCTTTTCAATTCCGAAATTATCTTCCAATACTTTGCACATTGGGGCCAGACAGTTTGTAGTGCATGATGCGTTAGAAACAACATGCATATCCTTTGTGTAGCCGTCTTCATTAACACCGAAAACGAAAGTAGGAGTTTCTTTATCCTTTGCAGGTGCAGAAATAATAACCTTCTTTGCGCCGGCTTTAATATGATCCATAGCCTTTTCAGTTGTAGTATAAGCACCTGTACCCTCAACTATGTATTCAGCTCCACACTCTGACCAAGGAATGTTGATAGCTTCAGATTCGCTGTATACAGGGATTTTCTTTCCGTCAATAACAATACCCTTCTCATATTTTTCTATCGACTTTGGAAAACGACCGAATGTTGAATCGTATTTCAGCTGATATACCAGATAATCCAGGTCTGCGTTACGATTGTTAATACCCACAATCTCAATCTCCGGCATGTCCATTGCTGCTCTGATAACCACTCTGCTGATTCGACCAAATCCACTGATGCCCACTTTAATGCTCATAATAGTTCCTCCATAAAATAAAAAATGTAAGTTGTAGAAAATATATATTAAATTAAATTTAATAACTTTAGAAACGTCTGCGTTTTGACGATGAAAGAATTCCCATTCCTTCTCTGTATTTGGCAACCGTTCTTCGGCTTATATGTATTTCCTTTGCTTCAAGCATTTCGGCAATACACTGGTCACTGACAGGCTTTTTCGGATCTTCTTCACTGATAATATCTCTTATCATTGATTTTATGCTGTTTGATGAAACGGAAGTTCCGTCGTCCATGGCAAGTCCGCTTGAGAAAAAATGCTTAAGCTCATACACTCCCTGAGGACTTTGGATATACTTTCCGTTAATAGTTCGGCTTACAGTAGATTCATGAATTCCCAGCTCGTCTGCAATCTGCTTCAGAGTAAGTGGCTTCAGATATTTTTCACCTTTCTCGAAAAACTCTCTCTGATATGAGAAAATTGCACTTGCAACGCTGTGAATGGTGTTACGTCTCTGCTCTATGCTCTTAATCAGCCATATTGCAGAATTAAACTTATCGTTCAGATAATTCTTTAGTTCCTCATCATCTCCGGCTTCCCTTACAACCTTATCATAATAAGAGCTGAGCATAAGCTTAGGTGTACTCTTATTATTGGTTACAACCGTATACTCACCGTTAACCATTTCAACAAAAACATCAGGAATTACATAATTGGTTCCCTGTCCTGTAGAAAAAGCTCTGCCCGGCTTTGGATCCAGGGATTTTATCAAATCCGCCAGACCCTGAACCTGTTCAGGGGTCATACCGATTTTCTTGGAAATGACAGCAATCCTGTTTTCTGCAAGATCCTCAAGCATATCTGTTATCACATATTCAATTTCTTTTGTCAACAAACCCTTCGCTTCCAGTTGGATTATCAAACACTCACGTAGATTTCGAGCACATACACCTACAGGGTCAAAGGTCTGAATCACATCAATTACTTCGTCAATGATTTCAGCATCAAAGCCCAATTCTTCAGCCAGCTCTTCAGTTGACATAGTTAAATAGCCGTTATCATCAATAGCCTCAATAATGTAAGTACCAATAGCGGCTTTATCACCCTTTAAATTGCTGAAATTTAGCTGGGTTAAAAGATAGTCTGTAAGGGTTTCCTCTTTAGATACATACTGTTCGTATGTATATTCCTCGTCATCATCAGGTGAATACTCAAATTGTCTGAATCTTTCCGAATCAGCAATTGATTCTCGCAATTTTTCCTTAATATCAACCGCCTGTGAGGACTCGAGTGTTGATTTACTTTCAAGAACCGGATTCTCCAGAACTTCGGTCTTTACATATTCCATCAGATCCTGATTGTTTAACTGAAGAATGTGAATTGACTGAATCAGTTCAGGAGTCATCGATAACTTTTGGGTCTGTTCTATTACTAGGTCATATCCTATCTTCATAAAAACAGTCTCCTTGATTACATACTCATTATAGCAATGAATAAACTCTATTTCAACCCTGGAAACTCTAATTGACGCAACGCTTCAAATAAAATGATGTTTGCAGAATTAGACAGATTGAAAGATCTTAGTCTGACGCTCTCGCTCATCGGAATTCTAATGGCATTTTCTTTATGTTCCTCAATAAAATCCTTTGGAAGACCGGCCGTCTCTCTGCCGAAAAGTATCATGTCTTCATCATTGTAGTTAATCTCAGTATATTTTTTTCCGCCTTTAGTAGTGGCTAAGTACATGGTTCTGTCACCGTACTTGGACATAAAGTCATCCAGGCTTTTGTGGACTTCCAGTTTAACATATGGCCAGTAATCCAATCCTGCCCTTCTCACTGCCTTATCATCTATTGAGAATCCAAGGGGTTCTACAAGATGAAGAACTGTATCTGTCGCTGCACAAGTGCGGGCAATGTTGCCTGTATTAGGTGGTATTTCCGGTTCAACCAGTACTATATGTAATGCCATATTCAACATCCTCTCTTTTTTAATGATTATGATATAATAATAAATGTTTTTTATCAAAAATTAAAGACAAAAAAGTTTTTTTGATGTATAATTGTCCGAGTATTATTTACAAGGAGGCCGTAATGGAAACAGTAAAGATTGGTATTCTCGGTCTCGGAACTGTAGGTGGAGGCACTTATCAGATTCTTGAGATGAATAAAGAAACAATTGAAAAGAGAATTCAGAAACAAATTGAAGTTGTCAAGGTATTGGAAAAAAACATGGAGAGAGTTAAGGCTCTTGGTCTTCCTGAGTCCTGTGCCACAACTAATCCTGATGAGATATTATGCTGTCCTGAAATTGACATAGTTGTTGAGGCTCTAGGCGGAATTGAACCTTCCTCAACTTTTATGCTGACTGCTTTAAACAATGGAAAATCAGTTGTAACACCAAATAAGGCTGCTGTAGCAGCAAATTATGCAGAACTTCGTGAGGCAGCTGTAAAAAACGATGTTGAATTTAGATTCGAGGCATCTGTAGGTGGCGGAATTCCTGCATTAACAGCTATTCAGGAAGCACTTTGCGGAAATGAGTTTACAGAGGTTATGGGTATTCTTAACGGTACAACAAACTACATTTTAACAAAGATGACAGACTTAGGTTTGAACTATGATGATGTATTAAAGGATGCTCAGGCTAAGGGTTTTGCTGAAGCAGATCCGACTGCAGATGTTGAAGGTATCGATGTTGCCAACAAACTTTCAATCCTTATGGCACTGGCTTTTGACAAATACGTTCCGCCAACTGAAATCCCAACAGTTGGAATCAGCAAAATTACAATGGACGACATTGAGGCTGCAAAGGAAAAACACTGTAAGATTAAACTTATTGCACACGCTAAGAAAGATGGTGACGAAGTATCATACAGCGTTAAACCTATGGAAATTGATGAAACTCATCCACTTGCAGGTGTATCAAATGAATTCAATGCCATTTATATTACAGGAAATGCTGTTGATGAAGTTATGTTCTACGGAAAGGGAGCAGGTGCTCTTCCAACCGGAAGCGCCGTTGTCGGTGATATTCTGGCTATTGCAAAAGCCTTATAATAATTATTACAATTCTTAGGAGGAAAAATAAATGAGCTTATATCAGGATTGGAAAGATTTGATGGAAAGTCAGACTGAAGAAACCTTCGAGGCATTCTGGAAAGAGTATTCAGAGACTGAAACAAAGATATACAAATACATTCTTTCAAATCACCAGGACCATCTGACAGGAACAGTCGCTGAGCTGGTTGAAAAATTTGAATGTAATAAAACTATCTTCGTCGGATTCCTTGACGGAATCAATTCAAGCTTAAATGCAGAAATCGATCTTAACGGCGTTACTGACGATTACGCTGTAGATTTAGATATAGACTTTGAAAAGCTGTATTTCAACATGCTCGCTGCTGAAGCAGACTATCTGTACACTCTTGTTGAATGGGAACAGGTTTTGACTGAGGATAAGATTCTTTCAATCATTAAGGATTTCAAGAAATCCAAGATTGTACACGTAGAAAAGAAACCGGGAAGAAACGATCCTTGTCCTTGCGGAAGCGGCAAAAAGTACAAAAAATGTTGCGGAAAGAACGCATAATAATTTAGGAGCTGTTTGTACAATGAAACAGCTCCTTTTTTAGTCTCTATGATATTCTTCATGCTAAAACTCTGCATATGTGAACTGGGAGGCTGATGCTTCAGGACCGAAGATAAAATACAGATATACTGCAGACAGCAATAAAAAGAATACTACAACATAAAACATGAAGCTTCTCTCCTTATTGCTGATGTTTTTTAAAGAACTCATAAGCTTTCTCATTAATAATCACCCACCCTTTTGATGTAGGATGCACTGCATCCTCAAAAAAATTCTCCGTATATTCTTCACCGGAAAGATCAGCATACTCCACACCCTTTTGTTTTGCTATCTCTCCTACAGTTTCATACACCACATGTCTTTTCTCACTTGTAAGACCTGTATAATCGTACCATTTACCATTCAGAGGCTGCATAATAAGAAGTACTTCCAGACCCTGCTCTCTGCAGATATCCAGGAAAAGCTGCAGATCGTCATATTCCTCGCTACCTTCAAAGCTCTTATTTGAATTACAGTTTTTACGATCTGTCAGCTTTGATGCAAAGTTTTTTTCAAATACTTTGTCCTGCATGTTATACTCATTGGTACATTTGCCTCTGCATTCCTTCTCTGCTTCTTCTTTCAATGTTTGAAAATCAATGTTTTCTGAATTCCATGTATCATTTACAGCTGTTTTTTTCGTCATTAACCATGAAGTGGCACATTTATTTCGATCCCTTTCTCTTCGAAGCAGGTCATCTATGCCTGACATACCTATTCCCCCGGTAGCGGTATCGTCTTTGCCAAGCAATGTCTCGACTTTAAGCTTTACTTTGGCTTTGGTTTCCTCGCTCAGTTCACGGTTTTTCATCAAAGCCTTATATTCTCCTTCAGAAAATCTGAGTATAAACTTGGTTTCCCGCTGCCTGTCATTTTTATAAAACCATGTAGGCGATAAAATAAGTGCAACCTTTTTATTCTGCAGCTCCGAGCCTAATGCACCTACAGCTATAGCATGATTTAGACTTTGATTAAAAGCTCCCCCTATGCACATGAGATTCAAATCTGTACCCCTAAACAGATTTGCAGGGTTATACTTATGACTCAGTCCATGATGAAACTCTGAAGAACCCATATATAATGCAGTTTCAGGCGTAATATTACGCTTGAGCGCCTCATAAGATGCATCCTTGGAATAGCTTATCCAATAACCGAAATCTCTGTTCTGCTTAGGCAAAACAGCAATACTTAAGAAGTGCACAGTAATTGCAAATGTCATAAAAACTGCCAGCGCAACGGAAAAAGCCTTTATCTTTTTCATCTTATTTCTGCAGACCTGCTTCTACAATACCGATAATTTTTGCAGGGGTATCCGATTCTTCGCGAGTATATTCTGACGGTGAAATAACTATATCAAATTCTTCTTCCAGTCTTATAATGAGGTCTGTGTAATCCAGTGAATCCATCAGTTCCTCATCCAACAGATTAATGTCAATGTCTTCCCTGACAATTTCCTCGTCACAAATCTCTACTAAAATGTCAAATACTCTTTCTTTTACACTCTTATTCATCCCTTATACCTCTCTCTTTTTATGCAAGTAGCTGTCCGGAAAAAAGATAGAATCCGAACATTACCAGATTAAACGTTACAAACATGCTTAAGTTTTTATACCAGGTTTCTTTTTTATGAGTCTTATAAAACTTTGATTTTTTCTGATAAGCCTCCGTCAATGCCAGAAGAACTCCGTGATATAATCCATAAAGAATAAAATGGGGCTCCAGGCCATGCCATATGCCCATAACCGTCATGTTGACAATCATGCAAACACAGGCCTGCAGAACTCTGTCAGAGTTAAACCATTTCTTCTTCATGACATCCTTCAGTATTCGTGAAAACAGGTAATCCCTAAACCAGGTGGATAAGGAAATATGCCATCTGTTCCAGAAATCCTTCATATCTACACTGATAAACGGAGCCTTGAAATTTGCGGGAAGGCTTATGCCGTATATTCTTCCCATTCCCACTGCCATAAGTGAGTAGCCGGCAAAATCAAAGAAAAGATACAAACCATACACATAGGCGTACTGGGTTCCTGCCAGCAGAAGCAATCCTCCAAGAACTTTTTTATATACAATACCTGTCAAAATTTCCAGAAGTGCATCCCCCAGCGACTTAATATAGTCATCTCGTGATTTTACTGTATTAAGCTCCCCTATGAACCTTCTGCTTCTGTCAATCGGACCGCAAAGGATTGATGGGAAAAAAATAAGAAATATGCAGGTGTCAACAATGTCTACTTCTGTAATCAACCCATCAAAGATTTCTATTATTATCTGAACGGTCTTGAAGGTCATGTAGGAAATTCCCATAAATCCGAAAATGCTCAGGTTTGCAAAACCTCCAATTTTATATATGACCAGAGGTAAAACCGATAAAATCATAAACAGGTAATATATATATTTGCTTTTTCCCTTGCATTTCTGAATTTTCAGAAAGGATTTCATGATTATTACTTCAATAAACAGGTACAGTATAAGATAACCTATGGCTGTATGATTATCCTTCATTGCCAGTATTGCCATGAAAATGCTGACTGCCAATGTATAATGCTTGATGGGTACTTCTTTAATACCCATTATTATGGCCGGTATGGCCAATGCCCCTGAAATGATAAAAAACTGATATCCTTCAAACATAGCCATTACAACAGTTCTTCCAGTCTCTTTCTGTCTTTTTTTCCGTTGCTTGTAAGGGGCATCTCATCTATGAATTTTATTTTCTTTGGTATCATGTAGTGTGGAAGCTTTTCGGTCAGAAAAGACTTTATGTATTTTGATGCAGCAAAATCTCCATCTGACTGACAGGGAACACTGCCTGTAACAAAGGCTGTCAGGCTCTTAATCTGTCCATCCTTTTTCTTGGGCAGAACAACCGCATCCTCTATTCCATCAACCTGTATCAGATTAGCCTCTATATCTCCCAGCTCGATTCTATAGCCATGAAGTTTGATCTGATTGTCCATTCTGCCGGAATAATAAAGCATTCCACCTTCTATGTATCCTTTATCTCCTGTCTTATAGCATCTCATTCCCGTTTTGTTGTCGGTAAAAAATGCAGCTTCAGTCTTCTTCTCATCTTTATAATAGCCCTTTCCCACAGTGTCTCCCGATATGATTATTTCCTCGTTTTCAATATAAACGTAGGTACCCGGTTTGGGTTTTCCGATTGGAAGTCCATGATGATCATCCAGATGCTCTTTTTTTATCTCTACAGATGTAACAGCCACGGTTGATTCCGTAGGGCCGTAAGTGTTTATTATCTTTGACTTTGGAAAACGTGTCATCAAAGCCTTTGCGGTTTCTTTACTTAAGGTTTCACCGCAGAAAAGGAACTGTTTTATATTCGGATAATTGTTCTCGTTAAAGCCTTTATCTGCAAGCAGCATGTTTATAAACGAAGGTGTGCTAACCGTATATCCTATATTCATTTCTTTCAGAAAACTCAGGATGCTATGTACTTCCTTCTGCCTGTCTTTGTCTAAAAGACAAAGTGTTTTCCCGCTTACCAGTGCCGAATATGTATCCATAACTGACAGATCAAAGGAAAAAGGTGCCTGATTCATTATGTTTCCGTCTTCAGAATCATTATCTGCCTGAAAGAATTCCTTCGACCACCGGGTAAATCTGTTCAGATTATCTGAAGATATTTCTACACCCTTAGGCTTGCCACTGCTTCCAGAGGTGAATATTATGTACATAGTCTTATCGTCTTCTGTTTCAATTTCCGTCACTTTACCCTTTTCGTGAGATTTTTCCAGAATAAGGTCCCTGCTAATTACGGTACAGTCCGGTGCCTCAAAGACCTCATTGGCAAGCACCAGTGGATCTCCAATGGTGTTGATTATATCCTGTATGCGTACATAAGGCATAGACACATCCACAGGGCAATAAGGATGCCCTGATAATGCACATGCCAAAAAACTCACAAGCATGCTCGGAGATTTGTGACCATATACAATAACCGGTCTATGGTCGTCGTGTTCTTTTTGAAGCCATGCGGCCAAATTATTGGATTGTTCCCACAGATCGTGGAAGGATAGTTTTATCCCATTAGAAATGATTGCAGTCTTGTCCCCCTTTTCAAGACAAGTCTGCTCCAGTCTTTTAATTAATCTCCTATCTCTTACCCCTTTTCAAGAACAGTATATCACTTTTTGTGATAATAAAAAGGGAATTAAGACAGATGTAAGAATAGTTAAGAATTTTGTAATATTTGGAAAAAACAGAGACCGTCTGATATAGGCGGTCTCTGAAATGATCAATATATTACAGTTTTATAAACTTAAGTGTTTTTCCTTGTTAAAGAAATCCTTTGTTTCCTTAGCTACTACGCCGTTTAACGCAATTAAAGCGATCAGATTTGGAATTGCCATTAAACCGTTGAAAATATCTGCTAAAGTCCATACAGCTTCTACTGTCAGGAATGGTCCGATAAGTACTGCAAGAATGTATAACCATCTGTAAACAGTCAAAGCAGACTTCTTTTTACCGATAAGATATTCCAGACATCTTTCTGAATAATAGTCCCATCCGAGAATAGTTGTGAAAGCAAAGAATGCAAGACACAGCATCAAAATAAAGGAACCGATTGAATCACTCCATGGAAGTCCCTTGGAAAAAGCATAGCTTGTGCATGCAGCTCCTTCCAGACCTGTCTCAGTAGCACCTGTCATTACAAGAGTAGTACCTGTCATAGTACAGATTACGATTGTATCGATAAAGGTTCCTGTCATAGAGATAAGGCCCTGTCTTACACTTGATGATGTTTTTGCGGCTGCAGCAGCGATAGGAGCACTACCTAAACCTGCTTCGTTAGAGAAAATACCTCTTGCAACACCCTTCTGCATAGCAATCATCATGGCACCTAACGCACCTCCTGACATTGCACGCAATCCAAATGCGGATTTAACAATTGTAACTATTGCAGCTGGGAATTCTTTGATATTAAACAGAATAATTGCAAGACAAACAACAACATATGTAATTGCCATAAATGGTACTATTACCGTGGTAACATTAGATATACGTTTAATTCCGCCGATTACTACAAGTGCAGTTGCAACAGCAACGACAATTGCAGTTATGACAACGGTAATTGAATATGATTCTCCAAACAAGCTTACCATATGAGCATTGTCAGGGTCTGCGAAACCCTTAACAGCGGATGCTATACCACTAACCTGAGTGATAGTACCGATACCCAGTAAACCGGCACCTATACCGAAAACAGCAAACAGCTTGCCTAACCACTTCCAGCCTGATCCCATTCCTTTTTCAATATAGTAGAATGGACCACCCAGTGCATGACCGTCGGAATCAACAGTTCTGTACTTAACTGCCAGAACACCTTCTGAGTACTTTGTAGCCATACCAAAGAAAGCTGCCAGAATCATCCAGAATAATGCTCCCGGACCACCTGCTACTACAGCTGTAGCCACACCTACGATGTTTCCGGTACCGATTGTAGCTGCCATTGCAGTACAGAATGCACCAAAGCTGGAAACTTCGCCGGCACCTTCTTCTTCGTTTCTTACCATAAGCTTAAGAGCAAGCCCCAGCTTTCTCATCTGTAAAAGCTTAACTCTGCATGTAAGCAGTATTCCGGTACCCATGATTAAGACAATTAGCGGTATGCCCCATACCAAATCGTCTACACTTTTGATAAATGCAGTAAAATTCATTTTTTCATCTCCTTCTTAATTTAACACAATTTTTTTTGCATTTAAAAAAGCCGAATGCATTCGGCTTTCCAGAGAGATGACATAAGCTATTTTAGATCAACTATTTCGCTCTGTCCTCTTTGCCTGAGATATCACATTTGGAGTGATCAATTCCAAATGCTTAAACCTTCGGCGACCTATAAAAGGTACTCTCCAGAGAGCATAGTTTCCGCTGTTCCTATGCTAAATAGCACTGAACTTGTAAACTAACGGTATAATGTTACCATATCGCTTGTAACAATGCAATGCCATTTTTTAAAAAATATTCAATTTTTTTGTGATTATTCACAAAGAACCCTTTAGAACGTTAATTCATTAACAGATGCGATACCTTCACGCTGAACTCCACGGGCGAATTCCACATCCGGATACCCAAATCCCATAATAATATTGTAGAATCTTCCTTCAGGAACCCGGAGAAGCTTCTCAACTTCCGGCATTTTGGACAGGGCCCCTACAGGCAGGGTCATGATAATCGAGCCCAGGCCCTTGGACTGGCAGATTAAATCAAACCATGTGGCAGCAATGACAGGATCCACTCTCCACTGACCTTTGTTCATCTCAGAATGAATGACCAGAATATGTGGTGCATTTACGAAAAACATATCTCCCGGATTGCGCCTGGGCTCTAATGCCACCTGGTTTGCAAACTGTTCACCGTTGAAAATTCCCGGATATATACCCTCTTCTTCAGCAAGTCTGAAGGCTTCATCTCTGACGATTTTACGGAACTTATCCATTTCAGACTTCTTGTATACCACATTGAAACCCAAGGTCTGAAAGTTACTTCCGGTCGGCGAGTTTTCCAGCAGACGAAGCATTTCGTCTATCTCCTCACGTGGAACCTCCTTGTCCAGATAGCTTCTGCAAGCTCTTCTGTTACGCATCAAAGCTTCCAGAGACTCAAAATCAGCCATTTTTTCCCGTCCGACGGAATCAGACGGATTCTTTCCAAGAATAGAAACGGCACCTGTAGGACATACTGCCAGACAGCGCTGGCATCTGTAGCATCCATCCCAGCCGGTAATTCCATCAGCCTCGGCCTTCATCTTAGGTACATTGTTTTCATCGAAATATAGAATTGCAGTAGAGCAAACCTTCATACAAAGCCCACATCCAATACATTTTTCACTATCCGCTTTAAAATTAAAACTCTTATTCTCCATGGGAAATCACTCCACTTTCTGATAAAGATATACTTTCACCACCCAGAGCTGACTCCGGCATAGCAAAGCATTTAAAATAGTCCTTTACTCTGGCAAGAACTTCTCTTATCTCTCTAATAGGCTGACCACCGTAAACCATTTGATCACTTGAAGCGCCTATACATTCCATTCCCTGTTTTTCTGCAATATATAAGCTTCTGTATTCGTGATATGTCTGCGTTACGATAACAGCTCTTTCAACACCGAAGATATTCTTTGCCCTATACATTGAATCATAGGTCGAAAAACCTGCATGGTCACAGTAGATATCTTCTTCAGGGATTCCTGCATCACGAGTATATTTAAGCATTACGTGAATCTCATTATGACCTTCCGTGCCATTGTCACCGGTAAGAAGAAGTTTGGAAACAACACCCGAATTATATAATTCTATTCCAACGTCCAGTCTGTCTCTTAACATTGGTGAGGGCGTTTCCTCATCCTGTATTCCTGCACCCATAATAATTGCACACTGAGGCTGAATATCTGAAACTGCTTCCTTTTCTTCCTTCGTCAAGGAAGTCTTTTCTCCTTCAATAACAGCTGCAATACTGTCTTTTTCCATATTAATGACATGATTGTTAATTGTCATCATTCCGATACCCCCGATGGATGCCAGTATAATAACAACTGCAATTAATCTCAAAAGTATTTTCTTTATCATACGCTAATATCTCCCAGGTCAAAGGCTATAACCTTCTTTAACTCTTCCAGAGTGGTTTCTATCTGTTTGCCGATTCTTCCGCCACTGAACATTATGGTGTCAAAATCAGAAGCGCCTTCATCAATTACAGTTTTAAAAACCTTCTTCATTCCAACAGGTGAACAGCCGCCGTGTATATATCCTGTCAAAGGAAGCAGCTCCTTATTCTTTATCATTTCTATGTTTTTCTCTCCAACAGTCTTTGCCGCCTTCTTTAAATCAAGTTCCCCGCTTACAGGAACCAGAAAGACATAGTGATTCCCGGTTTTTCCTACAGTTACAAGGGTCTTAAATACCCTATCAGGATTTTCCCCCAGAAACTGTGCTACCTCCACACCACTAACAGCTTCACTGTCAGAATAGTCATGTATGGTATATTTCGCCTTCTTGCTATCCAGGAGTCTCATGGCATTAGTCTTTGATTCCATTTTTTCCCTACTTTCCCTTGTATTCTTCGCAGTAATCTTTGATGCTGCAGGTTTCACATTTTGGATTTCTTGCAGCGCAGCAGTTTCTGCCGTGAAAAATCAGAGAATGATGAGTACGTGACCATCTTTCCTCAGGAATTGTTTCCATCAAAGCCAATTCGGTCTTCAAAACATCCTTCTCATCTACAAGCCCGATTCTGTTGGACACTCTAAAAACATGAGTATCTACCGCTATACGCTGTTGCCCAAAACCTACAGACAGAACCACATTAGCTGTCTTACGTCCTACTCCCGGCAGCGAAACAAGCTTATCGTAATCATCAGGAACCTGTCCGCCAAAATCCTCAACCAGTTTTGCCGCCAGATTAACTATGTTCCTGGATTTTGTTTTATACATTCCAATTTTTCTAATGTAGCCGGCAACAGTCTCCGTATCAGCCTTTGCCAATGCTTCGGGAGTCGGATATGCCTTAAACAGATCAGGGGTGACCTTGTTTACGCTGACATCAGTCGTTTGAGCTGACAGCGCCACGGCAATAATCAACTGATATACGTTCTCATGATTAAGCGCACATTCCGCATCGGGATATGTTTCTTCCAAAATATCCAGTATTTTATTAACTCTTTCTCTTTTCATAATGTATTTATGATAACACATATCGACATATTTATCTACCGTTTCTTGACATAATTGTATACAATACTATATAATAGAAAAGCATTTTTTATTGGGAGTATGTTATGTCCATCATTCAATATCTTGAGAACGGAAAAACCGACGAAAGTAAAAATCTTCATGATACACTGTATGACAAGCTGTTGGAAGATATTTTGACCCGAAAGCTTCAACCGGGGTCAAAGCTTACTGAGAAGAGAGTATGCGATGAATACAATATGAGTAGAACCCCCGTGCGAGAAGCCTTCCGTCAGCTGGAAACAGAAGGTCTTATTGAGTATATTCCTAATCGTGGAGCTTTTATTATCGGTTTGAGTCAGAGAGATATTGATGATATTCTGGAGCTCAGAACAGGCTGTGAGGTTACAGCTGTGAAATGGGCAATTGAAAGGATTACCGATGAAGAGTTTGCCGAACTGGAAGAGAGCTTTGAATTCATGGAGTTTTATACCATGAAAAATGATATTGATAAAATGACCGATATTAATTCTGCATTTCATCAGATTATCCACAATGCTACTCATAACCCCCGACTGATAAGGCAATTATCTTCATATCAGACCTGTCTAAAATACTGCAAGCCTTCAAATTACAGTATTCCCGGCTATCTTCAAGCCGTTTTTGAGGAGCATCGGGAGATATTTCTTGCTTTCGTAAACCGTGATGTGGGAGCAGGTATAATCGCAATGATGGATCATATGGAAAACTCGGTTCGACGTCGAACCTTGTCGAAATAACATATCTGTTGTATAATGCTTTTATAAGTTAAAGTTTGATATTAGAATTGGAGAAAGTATAATGTATAGAGCCGACGGATATCGCGTACGAACGAATTCGCCAATGTATGAAATTGCACCCTACATAATGGATAAGAGATACGATGCTTCCAACAGCATCATGGAAGAAATCGATTATGAAATTCTTCGTGACTACACTTTAAAATGCAGAGAACGAGGCGAAGCTGTCAGTCACATGGCTGTTATTATTGCTGCATACCTTAGAGTAGCATCTCAGAACCCATTCCTGAATCGTTTCGTCATGAATAAAAGAATCTATTCACGTAACCATTTTTGTGTTACATTTGTTACCCTCTCAAAGACAGACAGCACGACTATAAAGATATACTTTAATCTTGATGATGATGTTTTCACAGTAAATAAGAAGCTTAATGATGCCATAGAATCTGTTAAGGAAAAAGGTGAATCAACAGCTATGGACAGAATAGCAAACACCCTCCTAAGCATCCCCGGACTGCTTACTGCAGGTGTAAGCTTCCTGAAGTTTCTGGATAAACACTTCTGGCTGCCTTTTGGAATCTGTGACGCAAGTCCGTTCCATACTTCACTGTTCATCACTAATCTGGCATCCATCAGAGTTGACGCCATCTTTCATCATATTTATGAATTCGGCACCACAAGCATCTTCTGTGCCATGGGTCTTCCAAAGACAAAGGTTGTCAAAGATAAAGACGGAGAATTCAGAGAACATAAGGTTATGGAGCTGGGTATCGTAACAGATGAACGAATTGCGGACGGTCACTATTTCGGAAGATGTTTCAGAGAATTTTCAAAATACCTTCACAATCCCGAATTACTGGAAAAGAAACCTGAAAGAATCGTTAAAGATACGGATATCAAACATAAAAATCCAAAATTCATAGTAAGGTAAAAGCAAGACTGGCTTGGGTATTCCACCCTTCAAGCCAGTCTTTTCTTTATCTGATTACTATTATTTTGTTTTAACTATCAGTTCTGCTCCGTCAGAATCGATTATTACACTATCACCGTCTACTATATCTCCTTTTATCAGCTTTGATGCTAAGGCTGTTTCCAGGTTCTTCTGAATATATCTCTTAACCGGACGTGCTCCGTAGTTTGGATCGTATGCCTCTGAGGCGATGAATTTCTTTCCTTCTTCAGTAAGTTCCAGAGTGATATCTCTTTCGGCAAGATGTCTTTCCAGAGATTTTAGTGAAAGCTGTATGATATCTATAATCTGACCTTCAGTTAATGGACTGAATACAACAGTATCGTCGATTCTGTTTAGGAATTCCGGTCTGAAGTAATTCTTAAGCTGATTTTCAACAGCTTGCTTTGTTTCCTCAGATATTGTTCCGTCCTCTCTGATTCCGTCAATCAGGTCTCTGCTGCCAATATTTGATGTCATAATGATGATTGTATTCTTGAAATCTACGGTTCTACCCTGATTATCTGTCAATCTGCCGTCATCCAGCAGCTGAAGAAGAATGTTGAAAACATCTGGATGAGCCTTTTCAATCTCATCGAACAGAATTACGCTGTACGGTCTTCTTCTTACTGCCTCTGTCAGCTGACCACCTTCATCGTATCCCACATATCCCGGAGGCGCTCCTACCAGTCTTGAAACGGAATGCTTTTCCATGTATTCAGACATATCAATTCTGACCATGTTCTTTTCACTGTCAAAAAGTGCTTCCGAAAGTGCCTTTGCCAATTCGGTTTTACCTACACCGGTTGGACCCAGGAAGATAAAGGATCCGATAGGTCTGTTTTCATCTTTCAGACCTGCTCTTGCCCTCAATATGGATTCTGATACAGATATAACCCCTTCATCCTGTCCTATTACTCTTTTGTGAAGTATTTCAGGCAGTTTCAGCAGCTTTTCTCTCTCTGATTCTACCAGTTTAGCAACAGGAATTCCGGTCCATGCAGATACTACCTCTGCGATTTCTTCTTCTCCAACCTCTTCTTTCAGAAGATGAGACTCCTTCTCTGCTGCAATCTTTTCTTTCTCTTCTTCCAGCTTTTTCTCCAATTCAGGTAGAGTTCCGTATTTCAACTGAGCCAGCTTTTCCAAATCATAGCTTCGTTCTGCATCTTCTATCTGATGTTTAACTTCCTCAATCTGTTCCTTGGTTCCCTTCAGTTCTGTAATGGATTTTTTCTCTGTTTCCCACTGAGTTCTCAGAACAGCAGCCTCATCCTTAAGCTGTGCCAGTTCCTTTTCCAAAGTCTCAAGTCTGGCCATAGATGCTTTGTCGCTTTCTTTTCCCAGAGCCTGCTTTTCAATTTCAAGCTGCATAACCTTTCTTGATATTTCGTCAAGCTCTGCCGGCAGACTGTCAATCTCGGTTCTGATCTTTGATGCGGCCTCGTCCATAAGGTCAATTGCCTTATCAGGCAAGAATCTGTCCGATATATATCTATCGGATAATGTTGCACATGCAATCAAAGCATTATCAGTAATTCTAACTCCATGATGAATTTCAAAGCGTTCCTTCAATCCACGAAGTATGGATATGGTATCCTCAACAGTAGGCTGATCCACAAGAACCTTCTGGAAACGTCTCTCCAGAGCTGCATCCTTCTCAATATACTTTCTGTACTCATCCAGAGTGGTAGCACCTATGCAATGCAGTTCTCCTCTTGCCAGCTTAGGCTTTAGCAGATTTCCGGCGTCCATGGAGCCCTCGGTTCTTCCTGCGCCAACAATATTGTGGATTTCATCTATAAACAGAATTATTCTACCTTCAGATTTTTCCACCTCATTAAGCACAGCCTTCAGTCTTTCTTCAAATTCTCCTCTGAATTTGGCACCTGCTATCAAAGCTCCCATATCAAGAGCAAAAATAGTCTTATCCTTCAGTCCCTCCGGCACATCACCGTTAAGAATTCTCTGAGCAAGACCTTCTACAACAGCTGTTTTTCCTACCCCCGGTTCTCCGATAAGTACCGGATTGTTTTTCGTCCTTCTGGACAGAATCTGAATAGCATGTCTGATTTCGCTGTCTCTGCCGATAACAGGATCCAGCTTGCCTTCTCTGGCCATCTCAACCAGGTCACGACCATACTTGTTCAAAGCATCGTAGTTTTCCTCAGGATTCTGACTTGTAACTCTCTGATTACCTCTAACCTTGGAAAGAGCCTGAAGGAATTTATCCCTTGTAATACTGTATTTAGAGAATATCTTAGCTGTAGGTGTTCCTCTTTCAGCCAGCATTGCAAGATAGAGATGTTCCACGCTGGTGTATTCATCCTTGAAGTTATCAGCCTCCTGCTGTGCTTTAATCAAAAGCTGGCTAAGTCTCCTGGATGCGTAAATATTATCGGCATTTCCCGACACCTTGGGCAGCTTTTCAATTTCCGCCTCAAGCTCTCCAATTAATGATGCAGGCTCTACCTCCATATACTTAAGGAGTTTTGGTATTAATCCGTCCTGCTGCATCAAAAGAGCAAGGTGCAGATGCTCTACCTCCAGCATCTGATGTCCTTCAGAAATTGCAATGTTCTGACACTCCATTATTGCACTCTGTGCATTCTGTGTAAATCTTTCAATGTTCATAATTACCCCTCCTTGTTTGTAGTCTTAATCTCTATAGTCATTGTATACCCACAAAATCAAAAAGTAAAGAAAAATTTTAGCACTCACGCAAAGTGAGTGCTAACAGAATCAAAAATACTCTTTTATCAAAATACGATTGTCATTATGATATTGTATATGAAGTTAACACATGGTTGAAGAATCATGCTCGTTACATTAAACATTATGAGTATCATTAGGATGATGAAACCTTTATCATATATCTTATAGTACCAGTCGTATCGTTCAAGCTTGAACAGCTGGGTAAGTATTCCGAAACCATCAAGAGGCGGCACCGGAATAAGATTAAATACCATCAGTACTATATTGACTATAACAACATTCAGTAATATATCTACAAGAATGTCGCCTATGTATCCTGACACAAATTCAGGTGCGAATTCAAACAGTATTCTTATAATAAAGGCGAAGACAAATGCCAGTATAAGGTTCATTGTTACGCCTGCCAATGCCACGAGAATTTCTCCAAGTCTTCTGTTCTTGTAATATCGCGGGTCAATCTGTACCGGTACACCCCATCCAAATCCGGCTATCAGCAATGCTATAAATCCGAAAGGATCTATATGTGCAAGTGGGTTTATTGTAACTCTGCCCTGCAGCTTAGGGATTGGATCTCCCAATGCGTTTGATACAGCTGCATGTGCAAACTCATGGAAGGAAAGTCCTATAATAATGGCAGGGAGCATTAGAAGTTTAAGTATGAGCCACTGCCCAATATTATTAAAATCTCCTTCTAAAACGTTAAGAATCACCATAGCTATTAGTATGATAAAAATCGGTGATCTTGTAAAATTCTTTAATCTTCTCAATCCTATTCTCCTTTTCACTTGATTTGAAATATTTTATCACATTTATAAGTTCTGTCAAATATTATAAACTGAAAGGTGGTTTACTATGAATGATACTTTAGTATGTATTGACGTTTACACAGTTGCCGAAGGTGATACACTCCATTCCATTGCGGAAAAATACGATTTACCTGTTTCTCTTCTTATGAAGGTAAATGGAGTTGTTGACCCTTACAATCTTATGGTTGGTGCAAGACTATGTATTCCGGGTGACAAATCTCAGCTTCCCCACAGGGAAGAACACAAGATGAAGGCACAGCAGCCAAAAACACATACGGTTAAGGCCGGTGATACCCTTTACTTAATTGCAAAGATGCACAGTATAAAGCTGGATGATTTAATGGACGCAAATCCAAGAGTTGACCCATATAATCTGATGATTGGAAGTGTTTTAAGGCTTCCTTATTAAATAAGACATCGCCCTGACATGACCGGGTCACGTTAGGGCGATGTCTTTGATTCATATGGTGCGCTCAACACTAAAGTATGATACAGATAAAATAGTCTTTTCCCTCATTACTTATTTTCTGAAGTGATCTCCTTACCTTATCCTGTAACGTATCAGGCATGGTAGTCAGCTTTGAATTCATCTGGTCTGTCACAAGAGACCTCATGGATTTACCGAAAAGATTAGTCTCCCATAAATCGTCTCCAACCTGACCTTCCTCTCCGTATTTCTCCAAGAGAAAACCTGCCAGATCCTGAGATTGCTGTTCACTGCCCACTATAGGTGCAATCTCTGTCGTCAGATTGGTTTTTATCATGTGAAGACATGGTGCAGTGGCAACGATTCGCACGCCGTATTTATTTCCCTGCTTGAATACCTCTGGTTTACCTAAAGACATTTCATGTAAATTGGGATGTACGATTCCATAGCCGCTTCTTTCAATGCCGGAAAAGGCCTCTGACATTTGATTTACCTTGTTTCTTGCCATTGCACAGTCCTTTAGAACATGGAATAATTCTTTATCCGAGCTGATGGACTCACCCAGAATTTCCTCTATTATTCTGTAATAAAGCCCTTCCTTAAGCTTTACATTGATATAAATCCGGCCTGTGGCCATCTCCTTTCTGACCATATCCACCCTATCGATATTTTCATTGGATGTCATAGACATAAGCTGATCTATTCCCGCCATATTTCCCAGCTGATTCATCCACTGAAAAGCTGTTTCCATTATTGAAGCTTTGATAGGATGATCATTGGATAACGCCTCCATATAGTCCGGAAGATCGATATACACTTCACTTACCGGGAATTGTGTCAGAAGGGCCTCAAATATGCTTTCAAACTGAGTAGAATCCATGGTCATACAGTTAACAGGAAGCACAGGCACTTCGTATTTTCTTGAAAGGTTGTCTGCCAAAGCACTTGTTGCCTTTGATGACGGAACCGATGAGTTTAAGATGATAACAAAGGGTTTCTTTAGGGAAGTCAGCTTTGCAACTGTTTTCTCTTCTGCACTGATGTAGTTTTCCCTTGGAATATCACCAAAGCTTCCATCAGTGGTAACCATTATCCCAACCGTTGAATGGTCGGTTATCACCTTTGATGTTCCCAGCTCTGCAGCCTCCTGAAAGGTCATTTCCCGGCTATCCCACGGGGTTTTTACCATTCTGCTTCTGCCATCCTCCTCATGTCCCAGTACTCCGGGGACTATGTAACCCACACAATCCACCATTCTGATGGAAAGGTCAACGTTTCCGATTGATACTCTGACTGCTTCTTCAGGAATAAACTTTGGTTCTGTGGTTGTAATCGTTCTGCCGTCTCCGCTTTGCGGAAGCTGATCAATGACTCTGGATCTGTTGTACGGGTCCTCTAAGGAATCGATTACAAACAGTTCCATAAATCTTTTTATAAAGGTTGATTTACCTGTTCTTACAGGCCCAACCACCCCTGCATATATTTCTCCACCGGTTCTTTCCGCAATATTAAAATAAATGTCCGCCATACCTTCATCCTCTTTCCATAATTACTCTATGAAATAGTATGAAAGTCATGGCGGACTTATTCATATAACTTCGCCTTCTAAACTAAAGGTCTTTCCCTCAGTAATCCTTACATCTACAATTTTTCCGACCATATCAGGATTTCCAATGAAGTTAACCAGCTTGAAGCCGTCTGTTCTTCCTGTATATGTTTTGCTGTTGGTTTTGCTTGGTCCTTCCACGAGAACCTTCTCCACTTTACCAATATAAGCTGCATTCTTTTCTGCACTTATTGAATTAACCAGGTCTACAAGTCTGTTAAATCTTTCATGCTTAACATCCTCAGGTATCTGATTCTCGTATTTCTCAGCAGGAGTTCCCTTTCTTATTGAATACAGGAAGGTAAATGCTGAATCATACCGTACTTTTTCAACCAGATCAAGGGTTTCCAGAAAGTCTTCCTCTGTTTCCCCCGGAAAGCCTACGATAATATCAGTAGACATTGTAATACCCGGTACAGCATCCTTAAGCATTTTAACTAAGGAAAGATATTTTTCCTTATCATATTTTCTGTTCATTTCCTTGAGAATTCTGCTGCTACCCGACTGTACCGGCAGATGAATGTTTTTGCAAAGCTTGTCGCATTCAACGAAAGCCTGAATCAGCTTGTCCGATAAATCCTTAGGGTGTGATGTCATAAATCTGATTCTTTCCAGCCCATCAACCTGATTTAGCATATATATCAGATCGGCAAAGTCTACATCACCTTCTCCTTTATATGAGTTGACATTCTGTCCAAGAAGCATGATTTCCTTTACGCCGTCTTCTACCAGTTTTTTTACCTCATTTACAATGTCCTCTGGCTTCCTGCTTCTCTCCCTGCCTCTGGTATAAGGAACGATACAGTATGTGCAGAAATTATTGCATCCGAACATAATGTTTACCAGAGCCTTGGTTTTGTGCAGACGCTTTGCCGGCAGGCCTTCTACGATTTCAGCTCCGTCAGGCCACACCTCTATCTGCTTCTTCTTCTCCTTTAGAACATTGTCCAGCAGCTGTGGAAACTGATGGATATTATGTGTTCCGAAGATTATGTCAACCCATGGATATTTTGATTTAATGGTATCTATAACGTGCTGCTGCTGCATCATACAGCCACACACACATACTGTAAACTCCGGATCGTGCATCTTCCTCTTCTTCAGCTGCCCTAAGGTGCCGAAAAACCTCTTATCAGCATTGTCTCTTACGCTGCATGTATTGATTATAGCAACATCTGCATCTTTTCTTTCGGCCACCTGTGCAAAACCCTTTTCACAAAGCATACCTGCGATGACTTCTGAATCGTGCTCGTTCATCTGACAGCCGAAGGTCTGGATGTTAAATGTGTTTCTCATTCTTTCTGTCTCTCCCCATCAAAATTGATACTGCATCCTTTGCAGAGATTTTATTGTTGATACAGTTATAGATACATTCTGTAATAGGCATTTCAACGCCTACCTTCATAGCAAGTTCATAGGCAGCCTCAGCAGTAAACATGCCCTCTACAACCATGCCGACCTTTTCCACAGCTTCACTCGGAGGTACTCCTTCACCTATCATAATACCGCATCTTCTGTTTCTTGAATGCATACTTGTACATGTAACGATAAGGTCTCCTACTCCGGTAAGACCGGAAAAAGTATTAATATCCGCACCTAATGCCTTACCCAGTCTGCACATTTCTGTTATACCTCTTGTCATAAGAGCGGCCTTTGCGTTATCTCCAAAACCTATTCCGTCGGATATTCCGGCTCCCAGTGCGATAATATTCTTCAGTGCTCCACCCAGCTCGACTCCGCACACATCATCGTTTGTATAAACTCTGAATCTGTCTGTAATGAAAATGTCCTGTACCTTTTCTGCCAGTCCTATGTCATCTGATGCGGCAACAACCGTTGTAGGCATTGCTCTTCCCACTTCCTCTGCATGTGAAGGGCCTGAAAGAACTACATATTTCACCCCCGGCATAAGCAGCTCTGCTATTTCTGAAAGCCTCATCAGAGTTCCGCGTTCAATTCCCTTAGCTACATTAACGACGATCATGTCCTCTGTAATGTAAGGTATTGCATTTTCAAAGGCACTTCTGAAATGCTGTGCCGGTGCAGAGAACAAAGCCACATCGGCGTCTTCCAGTGCTTCCTCAGTACTTTCAACGATGTGAAGATTATCACTGAATGGAATTCCCGGAAGATATCTGACGTTCTCCCTGTTATTTCGCATTTCTTTCAGATGCTCAGCATTAACATCTGTTATTTTAACATTATGTCCTTTGTTGCTCAGTGTTAATGCCAGTGCTGTACCCCAGCTTCCTGCTCCAATTACTCCTATTGTCTTCATAATATAATCCTCACATTTTCTAAAAACTGATTTTGTTTTCTTCACCTTTAACTATTCGTATTATGTTAGCCTTATGCTTATAAATCAGTATAACGGCCATAATAAAGCCTACAACAAGGAAGTCTCTCTCCATAAAATATGACAGTAATGGGAAGCAGACAGCAGCTGTAATTGACCCCAGAGAAACCATTCTTGTCAGCAGTATTACAGAAACAAATACTGCAATAAGCACAAGGGCAAGCTTCCAGTTAACAGCAAGGAGAATCCCGCAAGCTATGGCAACACCCTTGCCTCCCTTAAAGCGCAGCAGTACAGGCCATATATGTCCTGCAAAAGATGCAAGTCCGCACCATAAAGCCGCAGTGGGTCCTGCAATAAGACCACCTAAAACTACTGCCACAAACCCTTTACCTACATCGATTACAAGAGTTATAATTGCGGCCTTCTTACCTAGTACTCGAAGAGCATTGGTCGTACCTGCGTTTCCGCTGCCTTCTTTTTTTATATCCTTTCCCTGTAGTTTTGCCATAAATGTAGAAGGAGAAATATTGCCAAGGAAATATGCTATTACAATTGCAAGTGCAAATAAAAACTTATCCATTATTCGTCCTTATCTCCTTTTTCTCTGAATACGAACTTGATTGATGTACCTTCGAATCCGAATCCTTCTCTGATTTTGTTTTCCAGATATCTTGCGTAAGAGAAATGCATCAGTTCTCTCCTGTTAATCTGGAATGAGAACAGAGGTGGTTTTACACCAACTTGTGCCGCATAGTAAATTTTCAGCCTTCTACCCTTGTCAGAAGGCGGCTGTTTCATCATGGTTGCATCTGTAATCAGGCTGTTAAGCTGTCCTGTAGGTACTCTCAAAGCTCTCTTTTCTGAAACATACTTAGCCATTTTGATTACTTCGAAAACTCTCTGTCTGTCATGAACTGAGATGAATACCGAAGGCGCATAGGACATAAACTGAAGCTCTGATTCGATTACTCTCTTATAATCTCTCATAGTGTTTGTTTCCTTGGTGATAAGATCCCATTTGTTTACAACCACTATGATACCTTTACCTGCTTCGTGGGCAACGCCTGCAATCTTTTTATCCTGCTCCGTAATGCCTTCCTGAGCGTCTATTACAAGGAGGCATACATCACATCTTTCAATTGCTGCTACAGCACGAATTACGCTGTATCTCTCAATATCCTCGTTAACCTTGCTCTTTCTTCTGATTCCGGCAGTATCTATAAGAGTATACTTGTCTCCGCCCCATTCAAAAGGAGTATCGATTGAATCTCTTGTGGTTCCGGCAATATTTGAAACAATCACTCTGTTTTCGTTAAGCAAAGCATTTATCAAAGATGATTTACCTACATTTGGCTTTCCGATTACTGCAACCTTAATATCTTCTTCTTCATCTGTATCTGCATCATCCGGGAAGCTCTCTACTATTTCATCAAGAACGTCTCCGAAATTCAGCATATTTGCAGCTGAAATAGCTATTGGCTCGCCTATACCAAGTTCATAGAAATCATAGAAATCTACAGGAAGATTACGCGGATTGTCGATTTTGTTAACAATAAGCATAACCTTCTTTCCTGTTCTGCGAAGCATATTTGCAACCTCACGATCTGCATGAGTGAGGCCATCCTTACCGTCAACGATGAAAAGAATAACATCAGCCATATCCATGGCAATCTGTGCCTGCTCTCTCATCTGAGAAAGAATTACATCTTCGCTGTCAGGTTCAATTCCACCTGTGTCGATTAAAGCGAAATGAACTCCGTTCCATTCTGCCTCAGCATAAATTCTGTCTCTTGTAACTCCCGGCGTATCCTCTACAATGGATACTCTTCTTCCGATTATTCTATTAAAAAACGTTGATTTTCCAACATTTGGTCTTCCAACTACTGCTACAATTGGTTTACTCACTGAATATTCCTCCTGCAAATTCCAGAGGATTGAAATCCTTCAAATCCTCCATTTTTTCCCCGACGCCGATAAACTTAATCGGCATATCGAACTCATCGGTAACGGTTATTGCTATTCCGCCCTTTGCCGTACCATCCAGCTTTGTCAAAACAACACCGGTAATTTCAGCAACATCGTTGAATTCCTGAGCCTGTGAAACTGCATTTTTTCCGGTGGTTGCATCCAGTACCAGGAGAGTTTCTCGTGCAGCTTCCGGATACTCTCTTGAAATGATTTTATTCATCTTTTCAAGTTCCTGCATCAGGTTCTTCTTTGTCTGCAGACGTCCTGCGGTATCACAGATAAGAACATCTATTTTCTTAGCCTTTGCTGACTGTATGGCATCAAAGATGACAGCTGACGGATCAGCTCCCTCCTGATGTTTAACAGTGTTCACTCCGATTCTGTTTCCCCAGATTTCCAGCTGTTCTCCTGCAGCGGCACGGAAAGTGTCGGCAGCGGCAAGAAGTACGGTTTTTCCTTCACTTCTCAGCTTATGTCCGATTTTGGCAATAGACGTCGTCTTTCCTCCACCGTTAATTCCTACCATGAGAATCACCAGGGGAGTTTCCTGACAAAGGCTGTTTCTATCGCCCTTATCCATAATTTCAGCAATGACCTTTGCCAGGCCGTCTTTAACCGACTCCGGTTCTGTCAGGTTATTATCTTTGATATATGAACGAAGCTTCTCCATTATTTTCATAGTGGTGTCCATCCCTATATCTGATGTAATAAGGATTTCTTCAAGTTCGTCCATTAAATCTTCATCGATTACAGGCCTTCCCATAATTGCATCGCCTATACGGGAAGACAGCTTACCGAAGAAGCTTTGTTTCTTTTCAAATAAAGCCATCTTACTTCCTTTCCTATACATTATATATAAAACATGCGGTTTATAGCTCGAAATCGTCACCCAGTCTCAGACTAAGAACCTTGGAAACACCCTGTTCCGGCATGGTAACCCCGTACAGAACATCGGCATGCTCCATAGTTGCCTTCTGATGTGTGACAAGGGCAAACTGAATACCATCAAACTTGCGCAGATAATTTGAGAATCTGTCTATGTTTGCGTCATCAAGAGCAGCCTCAACTTCATCCAGAATACAGAAAGGCGTAGGTTTTGTTTTCAAAACGGCAAACATCAAAGCAATGGCTGTCATTGTCTTTTCACCACCGGACATGAGGTTGATGTTCTGCAGCTTCTTTCCCGGTGGCTGAGCAACGATATCGATACCGGATTCGAGAGGATTGTTTTCGTCCTCCATTCTCAATTCAGCATATCCGCCACCAAACAGTTCCTTGAAAATCTCCTCAAAGTTTTCAACCACCTGGTCAAAATTCTCCTTGAACTTTGTCTTTATGGTATTGTCCATGTCGGCAATTATCTTTTTCAGCTCGTCCATGGCAGTTACAATATCATCTCTCTGCTCAGTTACGAATCTATATCTTTCACTTACGGAAGCATATTCCTTAATTGCGCCTACGTTAACATCCCCCAGCTCTCTCATTCGATTTCTGATTTCTCTGCTTTCCTTAACAGATGTGGACATTACGAAGTCTTCTTTTCTGAAGTCCTGTGCCTGCGCATATGAAATTTCGAAGTCTTCCCACAGTCTTTCCTTCATTGTATCAAGCTGTGTCTCATTTTTTGCAACTTTGATTTCCAGCTGGTATTTCTGATCCTGACATGAGTTCAGCTTATCTGCAGACAGCTGCTGCTCCCTGGAAATCGTGCTGAGATTATCTATCAGCTCTGCTCTTTCGGCTGCAACCTTATCTATGTATGCCTCAGTTGCTTCTTTTTCCTCCATAAGCTCCCTGATTGTGTTCTCGCTTCCCTCGCTTCCGAAATAAATCTTATCCTGCTCGTCCTCCAGAATATCGAACTGATGCTTTCTGTCCTCGATCTGGAAGGTGTAGTCTTCAACAGACTCATTTATTCGGTTTAACAGGGTTTCCATATTGCTCAGCTTGTTTTCCCATTCTGTAGCTGCAATCCTTGTATTTGTAATTTCCTCGCTTGCAAGGTTTACTTCTGACTTCTTTTCCTCGTAGTCAGACATTTCCTGTTCAAGCCTGTTATTTAAAGCTTCTATTTGAGAATTTGCCTTCTCTATGTCAGCATTCAGGTCGTCAACAGCCTTCTCTGCCGCATCCAGATCCCGGTCAATGGAAGCAAGCTCTCTCGTATATTTTTCCCTATTGGAATCTATACTGTCAACAGTTTCAGACAGAGCATTAATTGTACTTGAAAGTCCGGCCATCTGAATTTCCGTATCCCGTTTGTATTCATCCAGCTGCTTTTTTTCACCTTCAATCACATTCAGTCTGTCATCTGATGCTTTAACCTGAGAAACAGCTTCATCGATTTGATCTCTAAGCTGTGTGATTTCCTGTTCCAGTTTTGTAATCTCGCTTTTTCTCTCCAGCAGATTAGCTGTCTTATTCTTGTATTGTCCACCGGTAATGGCACCGCTGGCGTTGATTATTTCACCATCAAAGGTTACAAATCTCAGGCCTGAGTTTGACAGCTTGGACAATCTTACTGCTGAATCCATGTCTCTGGTGATTGCAACTCTTCCAAGAAGATACTGGAAAACATTTCTGTATTTTCCATCACACTCTATACATTCAGAAGCCAGGCCCACATAACCACTGTCTCCCGTAATCCTTGAGTCTACAACAGCTTTGTTACCTTTGATAGATGATATTGGCAGGAATGTAAGACGTCCTGCTCTGCTGCTCTTAAGAGCATTTACTGCTTTCTTTGCATCATTATCAGTATTGCAGACAATATTCTGCATCTGTCCGCCTAAGGCTGTTTCAATTGCAACCTCATATCCCTGAGGAACATTCATAAGCTCGGCAACAACACCTTCTATACCTGAAAGCTGAGACTTCATTATAAACTTTACGGCATAATTGTATCCTTCGTAGTTGTTTTCCATTTCTTCAATGGTTTTCTTACGAGCTGCTTTCTGTCCTCCCTGCAGTTTCAGGTCTTCTATGGTAAGACGCAGTTCCTTTCTTACCCCAATCAGCTCCTGCTCTTCATCGGAAAGCCCTTCATACTTACGATTTGTTTCCTCTATATGTGCAGCCAGGCTGTTCCACTGATTCTTGGCATCGTTTAAAAGCCGGATGTTTTCTTCGCTGTGCTTCTTTGCGCCCTCTGCATCATTTCCCAGCTGCTCTTTTCGTTTGTTCAGTGTTTCTTTTATGCTGTCATAGCTCTTGATTTCACTTTTCTTTGACGAAATCGTATTATGGAGCTGGAAAAGGTTACTTCTGTCGTTGTCTATTGCATCTGAAAGCTGTGAAGCCTCCAGGGATAACTTACTGTGTTCTTCGGTCCTGCTTAGTAATTCATCTGAAGCTTCCTGAAATCTCTCAGCTATATCTCTCTTGGATTTTTCAAGTTCCTCAGCATTTGCCTGCTCCCGTTTAAGTTTTCCGGATAGCTCTGAAATTTCACGATTAAGTCTGGTTTTGTCTTTTTCAATTACTGCGAGACGTTCTTCATTAAGCTGACTTCTGCTGGTATGAATATTGATTTCTTCAACTACTTTAAGAAGTTTATCTCCTGCTTCATTTCTAAGGGTCTCCAGGTTCTCGCTTCTTTCCCGGTCTTCTTCTATCTGTCGGTCAACCTTCTTCTTATTCTCTGAAATAGAGGATATCTCTTTTTCAAGATTTGCGATATCATTCTTGTACTCCTGATTCCTTTCCACTATGGAATCCACATTTTTCAAGGTAATGTTGATTTCCAGATCACGATATCTGTCCTTAAGTGCAAGATACTCCGTAGCTTTTTCACTGTCTTCCTTCAGAGTGTCGATACGACTCTCGATTTCATTAACTATATCCTCGACTCTGTCAAGATTGCCGGCTGTGGAAGCAAGCTTTCTCTCTGCCTCAGCCTTCTTGCTCTTGTACAATACCACTCCTGCAGCTTCTTCGAAGATTTCCCTTCTGCTTTCAGGCTTGTTGCTTACTATATCTGCTATTTTACCCTGTCCGATAAGAGAGTATCCGTCTACACCTATACCGGTATCCATAATAAGCTCTCTTATATCCCGAAGTCGACACTGATTGTTGTTAATCAGATATTCACTGTCTCCGGATCTATACATTCTTCTGGTAATTGCGACTTCGTTATAATCAATATCCAATATGCCGGTTGAGTTATCTATTACAAGAGTTACCTCAGCCATACCTCTTGATTTTCTGCTGGCTGTACCTGCAAAGATAACTTCTTCCATCTTGCCGCCTCTTAAGGCCTTTGGACTTTGTTCTCCAAGAACCCATCTGATGGCGTCACTGATATTACTCTTGCCGCTGCCGTTGGGACCAACGATGGCAGTTACACCCTCGTGGAATTCAATTACAACAGGCTCGGCAAAGGACTTGAAGCCATGCATTTCCAGTCGTTTAAAATACATCTATATTTTTCCTCCCTCTAGAGCAGCCTTCGCAGCATTCTGCTAGGCTTCTTTTTTGGTTTTTCCTTTTCCGTAACCGTAAATAGTACCGTTACACACCAGGTGAACATAAAACACCTTATCATGATCCGGACCTTCCTCCCGATCCAGAACATATGAAAACCTGACATTCTTACCTTTCTTCTGAAAGAGCTCCTGAACTACTGTCTTGTAGTCTGACATAAGTCTTCCTGACAACGCATCATCTATTGCCTGGGAAAACTCTCTCAGAACAAACTCCTCAGCAGCATCATATCCGCCGTCGAGGAATATTGCGCCTATCAAAGCTTCCATAGCATCTGCCTGAATGGATTTCTTATTTCGACCACCGGCATGATCCTCCCCCTTACCTAAATTGAGGAAACGACCTATTTCAAGTCTTTCACCCACTGCGGCAAGACTGTTTTCACAGACGATTGCAGATCTGGTTTTGGAAAGCTTTCCTTCTCCGGACTGCATTCTTTTGTATAGCTCAGTGCTTATTATAGCATCGAAATATGCATCGCCCAGAAATTCCAGTCTCTGATTGCTTTGATCACTGCCCATACCGTTTTCCATACAGTATGAGCTGTGATTTAAAGCAGTCTTAAGCAATTTTCTATCCTTAAAACTGTATTGTATTCTTTCTTCGAGTATGTTGTTATTCACTTATCAAAATCTCCTCAATATCCAGTACTGAATTCTGAATTGTGTCAACTACGCCTTCCTCTACATACGGAATTGCTTTCAGTATGGTCTGTTTAACAGCAAGAGCATCGGATGATCCGTGCATCTTCAGCATTGCGCCTTTTACTCCCAGCAACGGTGCACCACCGTATTCCGCATAGTTAAATTCCTTCTTTATTCCCTTAAGCTGTTCCTTAAGAAGCATAGCACCAACCTTAGCTTTTGTATTTGACAGGAATCTTTTCTTCATTTCTCTCAGAACCATAAGGCCAAGTCCTTCGGTCAGCTTCAGAATGGCGTTTCCTGTAAATCCGTCTGTTACAATTACGTCTGCAGCTGCATTCTGCAGTTCTCTTGCTTCGATATATCCTAAGAAATTAAGGTTGCTCTTGTTAAGCAGCTCATAGGCAGCCTTTGTAAGGGCTGTACCCTTTCCTTCCTCTGTACCGTTGTTTACAAGGCCGATAGTCGGATTCTTCCTTCCCAGAACCTTTTCCATATAGATACTTCCCATAATACCGAATTCCAGCAGATTGTTAGGTTTACACTCTGCATTTGCTCCTGTATCTACGAGAATTGATGGCTGATGGCCGATCACCGGATATACTGTAGCCAATGTAGGTCTGTCAATACCCTGAATTCTTCCGAGAATGAAAAGTCCGCCTGCAAGCAGTGCACCTGTACTTCCTGCAGATAAGAACACATCGGCTTCACCGTTCTTAAGCATGTTCAGTCCCTTGACAATGGAAGAATCTTTCTTGGATCTTACCGCTCTTACAGGGGCTTCATCGTTACCTATCACCTGGCTGGCATGTACAACACTAATCCTGTCACCCTTATAGCCTTTCACCTTTAGGGTGTTCTTTACCAGGTCCTCATCTCCAATCAGTATGATTTCGTCTTTGATTTCCTTTACTGCTTCAATTGCGCCCTCTACGATAGATAGTGGTGCATAATCTCCACCCATTGCATCTATTAGTATTCTCATGAAAAATCCTCCTATATCACATAAATATACAGAATATATGATAGCATAAAACACCCGATAATGCAATGATTCTCGCAAATACATACAACCACAAAAAGAAAACCCGGAAAAACAAAACAGTTCTTCCGAGCTTGCCGGCAGTCTAAGAAAGCCGAAACAGATCCGGCTCTCATATTTCATATAGTATTATGTAGTATTAAGCTTCCTCAACCATTTCTTTAACTACAGCGTCGATTTTTCTTGCAACCTCTCTGAAGTCGTCTTCTTTATATCCTCTTGTAGTCATAGGTGCGGTACCGATTCTAACACCGCTTGTTTCCTTAGGTGAGCGTTTTTCGTTTGGTACACAGTTCTTATTCAGTGTAATACCGACTTCGTCTAATCTGTCCTGAAGATCCTTGCCGCTGAATGGGAATTCTGACAGATCCAGAAGGAACAGATGGTTGTCAGTTCCTCCGGTTACAACATTGTAACCCATCTTAATGAATTCATCACAGAAAGCTGCACAGTTTGCAACAACCTGCTTTGTGTATTCCTTATATTCAGGAGTCAAAGCTTCTTCAGCACATACTGCCTTTCCTGCAATAACATGCTCCAGAGGACCGCCCTGTGCATATGGAAATACTGCACTGTCAATCTTCTTAGCCAGCTCAGGTCTTGCAAAAATAAGACCGCCTCTTGGACCTCTAAGTGTTTTATGTGTAGTAGTTGTTACGATATCTGCATATCCGAAAGGTGATGGATGAACTCCTCCTGCAACAAGTCCGGCAATATGTGCCATATCTACCATAAAGTATGCTCCAACTTCCTTAGCTATCTCTGCAAACTTAGGGAAATCGATGATTCTGGAATATGCACTTGCGCCGGTAAGGATAAGTTTGGGCTTGATTTCAAGAGCTTTTCTTCTTACGTCTTCCATATCGATAAAGCCTTTTTCATCAACGTCGTAGAAAGCCATGTTGTAAAGCTTTCCGCTGAAGTTTACTGATGATCCGTGTGTCAGATGTCCACCATTATCCAGTGTAAGAGAAAGAATTGTATCTCCCGGATTCAAAATAGCCTTATATGCTGCAAAGTTAGCCTGTGATCCACTGTGAGGCTGAACGTTTACATGATAGTCAGTATTGAAAACCTTTCTCCAGGTATCGCAGCAGTATTCTTCCAGTTCATCCACAAATTTAGTACCACCGTAGTATCTGCTGGTGTTACCTGATGTTCTTACATAAGGATATCCTTCTGCATATTTCCATGACAAACAGCTTCCGCATGCAGCTAATACAGCTTCTGAACAGTAGTTTTCAGAGGCGATAAGCTCGATGTTGTTCTTCTGTCTGTTGTATTCCTGTTCGATTAAAGAACCGACAATCGGTGATGTCTTTTTAATAAACTCATAATTTTCTACATTGTAAGTGCTGTTATCTGTAGCATCTTTATTAAACATTGTGATTCTCCCTTTCCTTGTCTTTTGTAATTAAACACGCATTTTATTTTACTACCATTCTTCACTCTTTTCAAGCTGTAATATTGATACCTCATAAGCCACTTTATTTTCTACCGAGCCGTCTTCTCTTTTCTTTCTGTATTCTCTGCTCTGTAATCTGCCTGTAATAGAAATATGGTCGCCTACATCCAGATCTTCCCCGTATATGGCGTTTCTTCCCCATGCAATACAAGGAATATAGTCAGATTTGTTATACAGTCGGTTTACAGCAAGCATTATGTCACAAATTCTTCTGCCCAGAGGCGATATTCTTCCTACAGGCTGTTTGCAAATAAATCCGTCTAGGTAAATCTGATTAAAGGGTTCCTCATCAAAGTCAACATTCTCAATTTCCTTGGCAAACACCACAATATTAAGCTTGTTTTTTCCGTTTACATCCTCGTTATAGGTTCTGATTTGTCCGTCAACTATTATCATTTCTCCGGGACATATATCCAGTTTTCCAATAATTCTTTCAGATACCATAATAACGATATTATCCTCATAGCCACTGTTTCTCATAACAGAAAGGACAAAGGTGTAGAAGCTTTCTCCATAAGTTTTATGGCTAAAAACAAGCTCATCTTTTACTTCCCCGCAAAGATGAGCTATGTTTGAATCTACTTTACAATCAGACGTATACATCATATTCTCCCTCCCACATACCAATAGTAAATTGTATTGCGGTGGGTTAAAAATATGACTATATCTATTGTTTTATTATTCTGTTTATATACTTTGTTATTATTGCAATGGCAACAAATCCTACAACGATACCCAGTGCAATATACAAGGCGTCCATTCCGTTTTCAGCAAGTGCTGCCTGATCAGAAGATACAATGCCATAAACTGCATAATACAGCTTCCCTCCCGGAATAAGAGGTACAGCCGAAGCCGTAAGAAAAATAGTCGTAGGAGCCTTGTTTAGTCTTGCCATCAATTCGGCATAAACTCCCACAAACAGCGAAGCCACCAGGGTAGAAAAGAACACCTTAGGTACCACACTGTATACAGCAAGATAAATAGCCCAGGTTATCAGGCCTCCGATTCCGGCGAATATTATCTGTTTTCCTTTAATTTTCAATATAAAAGCAAAACCCAGGGAGCCAAGAAAAGCGGCAATTAATTGAACAATCATAGCACACCTCCAAACAGAATAATGCTCAGAGCAAATCCACAGGCTATGGAAGCCGCAACTATAATAGAATCAACCAGCCTCAGCATGCCGGAAGCTATATCACCCATAAGCATATCTCTCAGAGCATTGGTCATGGCAATACCGGGAATCAGCAGCATGATTGCGCCTATCATAATCTTGTCCGGATTACTGCCAATCCCTAATTCAACAAGAAGAAGAGACAGAATTCCCGCCACAAGAGAAACAACAAAGTTATATATCAGCTGATTTTCCTCTCTAAGAGACAGAAAGCCTCCAAACAGAACAATGACAATTCCAACTGTGCTTGCTCCCAGAAAATCCAGCCATGTACCTCCGAAAAATACGGCAAAACCACCTGCGGCCAGGACTGCTCCCAGATAACTCAGCATCCTAGGCTGCTTCTTTCTGTTCAGTACTTCTGAAAGCTGCTCCTGAAGAGCAACAGGTTCAGGTGTGGTTGCACAGATTCTTCGACAAAGGTCATTAAGATAATCCAGCCGGTCAAAGTTTACATCGTTACGCATAATTCTTCTGATCTGGGTGATTATGCTTCCGTCAGGAACCTCTACCGTAACCTGTATGTTTGAGGTAATAATAAAAACATTAACACGTCCCGGTGTTGCACCGTATGCGACACACATTCTTTCGATACTGTCTTCAACACGACTTACTTCTGCACCGGCAACTATCATTTCCTCGCCTACATCGAGAATTCCCTGAAGTATCTTATCATAATTTGACATTATTCAATCTCCAGTTTCATAATCTCAGGGAAACACTTTTTCTGAAACTGTGGGCAATGCTTGCACTCAAAAAAGTCAGGCGCTTTATCAGGCTCTACCGTCACAAAGCCTTTCTTTCTGAAAAACTCAGGCGCTCTGGCTACCAGAGTAATGCTGTTGCCGCCAAGCTCCTTTACTACTTTTATGGCCTTTTCAAGCATTACATTACCGATATTCATTTTTCTGTACATCGGGTCTACTGCAATGCCGTCTATGATGTATTCGCCCTGCCTTTTGGCGATTACGACACCTCCAACCAGGAAATCATCATCTCCGTGTGTTACCTTGTAGCATCTGACAATATCAGTTGTAACTTCTTCATCGCCATTAAACTCAAGGTCGTTTTTTACAAAAAATTCAACCAGTCTGTCATATTCGTCAGTCTGTTTCATCGTTACTCGAAGCATTTTCTTAATATCCCCCTAATCTCACCTATTAAATACAGTGATCCCGCAAATAAAACGAAATCGTAATCATTAAGTTTTGATAAAGCCAGTTCTGCGGCACGGCAGCCTTCTTCTGAAATCAGGCACCTGCCTCCCTTTTCTTCTATTCTTTTTGCAAGGACAGCCGCTTCCATTTTTCTCGGATTATCCGGCTGTGTAACTATAAAATCATCAGCAATTGCCCTGAAGCTGTTGAGAACTTCGTCGACATTTTTGTCAGCAAGGATTCCTACTACCATAAGAGGTTTAACTTCTCTGAAATACTTGTGAACAGCATTCTTCAAAGCTGCCGCCCCATCCGGATTGTGTGCTCCGTCAATTATCACATAAGGATTCTTTTTCATCACTTCAAAACGACCCATATGTCTGGCATTTTCAAATCCTTTAACAATAGCATCATTGTCCAGCTCCAAGGTTTTGCTTCTTCTCATGACTATCAAAGCCGTCAAAGCAGCCATAGCATTCTCCAGCTGGTGCTGTCCCAGCATGTGAACTTTCAGCCGGAAGCTTTCACCTAAAACATCTGCTTTGAAAACATATCCGTCTAGGCTGTCTTCAAGGACATCATAAGTACCATCGCCGGAATAATAAAGCTCTGCACCTTTATCCTCAGCTGTTTTTCTTATTACCTGAAGTGCCTCTTCATTTCGTACACTGGTAATTACAGGACATCCTTTCTTGATTATACCTGCTTTTTCGGAAGCGATTTCAGAAATGGTTTCTCCCAGTCTGTCTGTATGATCCAGGGAAATGGATGTAATAACACTTGCAAGAGGTTCCTTTACAACATTTGTTGAATCTCCTAATCCTCCAAGTCCCACCTCCAGTACAACGTATTCAGCATTTTTCTCTTTAAAATACAGAAAAGCGATAACCGTTATGATTTCAAACTCTGTGGGAGAATCAAAACCTTCAGCAATCATTTCTTCAGTCTTTTCCACTACCCGGTCTGTGTAGACTTGAAGATCCTCGTCTGAAATGTATTCATGATTTAACTCTATTCTTTCGTTAAACACCTCTATAAAAGGTGAGGTATACAGACCGGTTCTATATCCTCCGGCCTGTAACACTTCGTAAATAAATCTGCATACTGAACCTTTCCCGTTAGTTCCGGCAACATGTACAACCTTAAGGTCATCCTGTGGATTGCCAAGCTTATCCAGAAGAACGGTCATTCTCTCCAGGCCCAGAACGCTTCCGAATTTCTTAAATTCACTTATTTTATCAATGGGATTCATTATATTATTTGTTCACTTTCTTTTCTACTAAAGCAAGTCTTTCAACAACCTTTTCAAGCATTCCCTCATACTTAACCTGCTTTTCCTTTTCTTCGTTGATAACCTTTTCAGGTGCCTTGGAAATGAAGCCCTGATTTGAAAGCTTTCCTTTTACTCTGGCAACTTCCCCTTCAAGCTTTTTCTTTTCTTTGGTCAGTCTCTCCAACTCTGCGTTGAAGTCTACAAGATCATCAAGTGGAATGAAGATTTCTGCTCCGTTAATTACAGCAGACATAACTTCTTCAGGTACTTCTGCCTTGTCTGTTACAAATGTGATATCTGTAATATTGGAAAGGTCTTTAATATATCTTTCTGCGCTCTCAATTACTTCCATGTTATGTCCTTCAGCAAAAATTACAGCTCTCAGCGGCTTGCTCGGTGCAGCCTCCGCTTCAGCTCTGATATTTCTGATGGCACGAATAGCATCCATAGCTACCTCTATTCTGGCTTCTTCTTCAGAGAATACTCGCTCTTCAGAAAATTCAGGCCATTTTGCCTTGATCAGGAAGCAGTCAGGATTGTTTTCTCTCTCACAAATAGAATGAGGCAGGAATGACCAGATTTCTTCTGTGATAAATGGCATGAACGGATGCAGCAGTTCCAGCATGTTCTTAAGAACCATAACCAGTACGAATCTTACAACCTTCTTATCCTCTTCGTCATCTGACCAGAGTCTCTTCTTAACCAGTTCAATATACCAGTCACAGTACTCATTCCATATCAGCTCATATACTCTCTGGCCGGCAAGTGCCAGGTCATATTTTTCAAGAGCCTTTGTAACATAATCAGCTGCGCTGTTAACTCTGCTGATAATCCACTTATCCTCATCCCTTAGTGCAATATTACTGAAGTTCGTAGTGTCTCCGCATGCCATTCCGCAGCAGTCGCCACAGCACTTGGCCATTTCTCTGAAGTCACCGTTTTCATCCTGAAGATTCATAATTACAAATCTGGAAGCATTCCACAGCTTATTGGCAAAGTTTCTCGCCGCTTCTATTTTATCTTCGGTAAATCTCATGTCGTTGCCCGGTGTAATACCGTTTGTCAGCATGAATCTCAGAGCATCTGCACCGTACTGGTCAATAACTTCAAGAGGATCTATACCGTTACCTAAGGACTTACTCATTTTTCTTCCCTGAGCATCTCGAACAAGACCATGGATATATACATCATGGAACGGAATGTCATTCATGGCTTCGCAGCCTGAGAATACCATTCTTACTACCCAGAAGAAAATAATGTCATAACCTGTTACAAGTACGTCTGTAGGATAGAAATATTCCAGTTCCGGAGTCTTTTCAGGCCAGCCTAAAGTGGAGAATGGCCATAAAGCTGATGAAAACCATGTGTCCAGAACATCTTCGTCCTGCTTCAGGTTAGTGCTTCCGCATTTAGTACATGCGTGAGGTGTATCTTCAGCAACTACTATTTCACCGCAATCCTGGCAATACCATGCAGGGATTCTGTGACCCCACCAGAGCTGTCTTGAAATACACCAGTCTCTGATTTCTTCCAGCCAGTGAAGATATGTCTTTTCAAATCTTTCAGGAACATGGCGAAGCTTACCGGATTTAGCAGCTTCAATTGCAGGCTTTGCAAGTTCCTCCATCTTAACAAACCACTGATCGGAAAGCATAGGCTCAATTACAGTATGGCATCTGTAGCACTGACCTACAGGAATCACCTTTTCTTCAGTTTTTACCAGATAACCTGCAGCATCCAGGTCGGCAACCCACTGCTTTCTGCATTCATATCTGTCCATGCCCTCGTATTTGCCTGCAAGGCTGTTCATCGTAGCATCTGGGTTTATACATGAAATACTTTCCAGATTTGCGCGCTGTCCCACTTCAAAGTCGTTAGGGTCATGTGCAGGAGTAATCTTTACCGCGCCTGTTCCCTTTTCAGGATCCGGATACTGGTCAGCTATAATTGGAATTTCCTTTCCTACAAGAGGAAGTATAACTTTCTTTCCAACCATGTCCTTATATCTTTCATCACTTGGATGAACTGCAATTGCAACGTCTCCGAACATTGTCTCAGGTCTTGATGTTGCAACGATCATATCCTTTCCGCCTTCTTCAGCAGCAGGATATCTGAAATACCAGTACATTCCGTTCTTATCCTCGTGGTCAACTTCTGCATCAGACAGTGAAGTTCCACATTCAGGGCACCAGTTTATCAGTCTGTTTCCTTTGTAAATCAGTCCCTTTTCGTATAGCTTTACGAAGAAATGTCTTACAGCCTTGTTACAGCCTTCATCCATTGTGAATCTTTCTCTGCTCCAGTCACAGGAATCTCCCAGCTTTCTGCACTGTCTCGTTATTCTTCCACCGTATTCTTCCTTCCATGCCCATGCTCTCCTGAGGAATTCCTCACGTCCTAGTTCTTCCTTTTCCTTGCCTTCTTCATTTCTGATTTTTTCTACGACCTTTACTTCCGTAGCAATACTTGCATGGTCAGATCCGGGCAGCCAAAGTGCACTGTATCCCTGCATTCTTTTCCACCTTGTCAGAACATCCTGAAGTGTCTGATCAAGAGCATGGCCCATGTGAAGCTGTCCTGTAATATTTGGAGGCGGCATCACAATTGCAAAAGGTTCCTTGTCAGGGTCAACCTCTGCTCTAAATGCGCCATTTTCTTCCCACATAGCATAGATTCTGTCCTCAAAGTCTTTAGGATTGTAAGTTTTAGCTAAATTCTTTTCCATCTTTCTTCCTCTCTTATTTATTCATAAAATAAAATATCCCTTGCAGCATAAGCTGCAAAGGACGAAAATTTCCGCGGTACCACCTTTGTTCCATATTAATAAAATAATATGACTCTCATTAATTCGGCAGGCTCCAAAGCAACCTTCCGTGGATACTGTCACCAGGGTCTCTCAGCCACGAACCCTGTTCTCTGTAGAGCGTTTGTCTCACGTACTCCTCTTCTTCATAGCCTTATTCAGTTACCAAAATATTTTACACTATTTATAAAACAAATTCAAGCATTTTACTACCACTTGTTAAATACTTTCTCCGCAAAGCCAAGGAAGTCTCTCACTTCTATGATTTTTCCGTCATCGAGTATTGCCCGGCCTGTATACTTACCGAATACCTGATGCTGATCTGAGCAGATAAGCTTTACATCTGTACAGGATGCACGATCTATAATAGGCACAAAATCCATCTCGAATCTGCCGTCATCTGAAGTGAAGGTCCAGGGACTCATATAGTCCTCGGTAGGATCAACTGTTTCTGCTTCAATACCTGATGCACCGCAGCACCCGCCTCTGGTGATGTACTTCCTGTTTTTCATAGGAATATTAAAGGTTACATTTCCAAGTTTGTGAGCTTTGTTATCGTAAAACAGCATGTTTTCCGTTGCGTCAGAAGTATCTCCAAAGCCATATCCAATGTTCCATCCGAAAGGTACTCCGTCAGCAATCCCGCTTGCACTACCCCAGTACCAGGTGTTTTTATAGGTCCATACGCCTCTTCCCCAGTCCAGAACGCCAAAGCTTTCTCCTTCCTTAAACTCGTAGAGTTTATCGCCAAAGCGTACAGTTCCCCTTGCAGGCATGCAGTTAATCTTCTGATTATAATAGAAGGCCTTGGAATCTTCTTTAAACGGTGTTGCTATTACCATAGAATCCATATCCGGACATTCAAGATGTATTTTACCTTCTATAGGTTTTCCATCACAGAAATTATCCATGTGAAACTCAAGGATTCTGTAGGAACCATGATTCTCATATGAAATGTGATACTTTTTGTTTCCACTTGCAACATTTCCCTCTTTGCTTGAAGGAGGCAGACATTTCCTTCCCAGAGTGAAAGGAGCCATTGGACTGTTAGTATGCTCCCAGGGTACGGTAAAATCCAGTAAAGAAATGCTGTCAAGACCCATGTATGAATTGTCTGCAATGGTAAGAGCAATTGCAAATTTATGGCATGTTACCAGATAATAGTCCCATTCCTTAATTCTAAGCTTGCCGGCTTTGATTGCGCTGCGGTCATAATCTAAAATGAGACTGCGTGCAAAGCCCGGCTCCCTGAGACTTCCTTTTCCGTCAAGTAACGAACCTCTGTTTACAATTTCATGCTGTTTCATTATTGTTCCTCCGAGCTTATTTTACTCTTAGCTTTTTTCATAAACTTATCTGATATTACTATAAATCTTTCATGGCTTCCTTCTCCTATTTTTCCGGCTTCGTCATAGGCCTCAACCTTGAAGGTAAGCTTTCTTCCATCAACCTGAACCAGTGTGCTTTCACACGTCACTTCCATCCCAAGAGGTGTTGCTGACAGGTGAGAAACGTTTAGACTTATGCCTACAGTTGATTCTCCCTCTTGAAGATAAGGTGCTACACTTTTCCAGCATGTTTTTTCCATCAAAGCTACCATAGCCGGGGTAGCAAAAACCGGCAGGATTCCGCTTCCTGCAGTAATAGCTGTATTATCTTCCGATACTTGTGTTTTCTGACTTCCTTTTATTCCAATTTCCAACATATCCGTTCCTCCGTTTTTATCTTATTTTGTATTATATCATTTTTTATATATTAACATAAAAAAATTGAAATTTTTGTTTAAAAAAACAAAATGACTTATATGATATTGTTGACAGTGTACAAATTTGAGAGTATTATATATAAAGGAAAAAAGTTTTATAATTCATAAAATAAATGAAAAGAGGGATAGACTATGAAATACGAATTTCCAGTAACATTAACTAAAAATCCGAAGACTAAACCGGCATCAGAAGGGCTTAGATTTGGTACAGTTATGACAGACCATATGTTTATCATGGAGTATTCAGATGAAAAAGGCTGGCATGACGGCAGAATCGAACCTTATGCTCCTATTTCGCTGGATCCGGCTGCAGTTGTATTCCACTATGGTCAGGAAATGTTCGAAGGACTGAAGGCTTATGAAACTGCAGAAGGAAGAGTTCAGCTTTTCAGGCCTGACATGAATGCAAAGAGAACAAACAATACTAATGACAGACTTTGTATTCCACCAATTGATGAAGAATTATTTGTTGAAGCTATCAAGGCAATCGTAAAGGTTGATAAGGACTGGATACCTAAGGGTGAAGGAACCGCTCTGTACATCAGACCATTTATTATAGCAACAGAACCATTCCTTGGCGTAAGAAGATCCAAGGAGTATAAGTTTATAATTATCCTTAGCCCTGTTGGTCCATATTTCGCAAGTGGACTTGCACCTACTAAGATGTATGTTGAAGACGTTTATGTTAGAGCTGTAAAGGGTGGTACAGGTGAAGCAAAATGCGGCGGAAACTATGCAGCATCACTTAAGGCTCAGGAAATCGCACACGAAAAGGGCTACGAGCAGATTTTATGGTTAGATGGTATCCATCAGAAATATATAGAGGAAATCGGTGCAGCAAATGCCTTCTTCGTAATAGGTGATGAAGTTGTAACCAGTGAATTAAACGGCTCTATCCTTCCGGGTATCACAAGAAATTCCATTATCGCTCTTTGCAAGGAAAAAGGAATCAAGGTTTCCGAAAGAAAGATTTCAATAGATGAGCTTTATGAAGCATACAAGGCAGGAGAACTGAAGGAAATGTTCGCATCCGGAACTGCTGCAATCATCGCTCCTGTAGGTGAATTGCTTTACAAGGGAGAACGCATGATTATAAACAACAATGAAATCGGACCAATCGCCCAGGAAATGTATGATACAATTTACGGTATCCAGACAGGAAAGATTGAAGACTTCATGAACTGGACAGTTGCTGTTGAATAAGAGTCGGGATAGTAAACCAAAATGCAGAACGATTTAAAGAGATTAAGTGACAGACTGAGCAGTCTGTCTGTATTCAACTCCATCCATGAAACAGAACTTGTAAACAGCTTTCAGTGGCTGGTTTCAGCATTGTCTGATTCCACAGAATCTGATTTCCCGGATGTTGACAGAATTAAGCTGTATTCATCATTTGTAAGTGAAATATATAAACATGGAGGCAACCTGACTGAATACATCAGAGACTATGTTGAAGGCGACGAAAACTGCTACCTTGTGGCAAAGCTGGCCGGCAAACCAATCTCCCCCTCTCTTGAAGAGGCTTTGATGGCTGATCTTGATGCATTGCAGGAACTGGCTCATTTGACAGCTGATAAGGTAAAAGCATATATAAACTATGACGGTTTTCTTCCTTCATGGGAATACTCAGATATAAACATCAAAGACTCCTATATGTCAATGCTGGATAATCTGAACACAAAAGGATACGGAATGTTTGCAAAATACAAATATTTTATGCCTCAGGATGGAACCCTGGTTCCTATCGTCAAATCAGATCCTATTTCACTGTCACAGCTTTACGGCTATGAGCGTGAGAGAAATCAGGTTCTCGCTAATACAGAAGCTCTTGCAGCCGGAAAATGTGCAGCGAACGTACTTCTGTATGGAGATGCCGGTACGGGAAAATCCTCTACCATTAAGGCCTGTGCAAATGCACTTTTTGACAAGGGGGTCAGACTGATTCAGTTTGATAAATACCAGCTGGCAGAAATACCGAGAATCATAGAATATCTTGGAAACAATCCGCTTAAATTCATTTTCTTCATTGATGATCTCAGTTTCAGCCAGAATGATGATGACTACTGCTATCTTAAAGGGATTCTGGAAGGCGGCGCTACTGCATATTCTGACAACATTGTTATATATGCAACTACAAACAGACGTCATATCATTGCAGAATCATTTGAATCCAGAATGGGTAATGATTTGCACGTTAATGATACCCTGCAGGAAACCATGAGCCTGTCTGCAAGATTCGGATTAAACATTACCTTTTCCAAGCCTGAAAAGGAATTATTCCTGGAGATAGTGAAGCAGTTGGCTGAAGAATACGGTGTTCCTGTTACAGCTGATCTGTTCACCAAAGCAGAAGCCTTTGCCATTCGTGCAAACGGCAGAAGTCCTAGAACAGCTAAGCAGTTCATTCAGAAAATGTCAGTCTAAAAACACACAGCCTATGAAACACTTCGATTTCATAGGCTGTTATTATTATCTTTTATTTATTGTCTTTTATTTTCTACTCTTTGAACTGATACTGATACAGACCGGAGTAGATTCCTCCTGTTTTTATCAGCTGGTCATGGGTACCTCTCTCTTCTACTCCTTCACTGGTGAGTACAATTATCTCATCTGCATTCTTAATGGTTGACAGTCTGTGGGCAACGATAATTGCCGTTCTGCCCTTCCCCAGTTCCTCCAGTGATTTCTGGATAAGCATCTCGGTTGCATTGTCCAGAGCCGAGGTGGCTTCATCAAGAATAAGTATCGGAGGATTCTTCAGGAATATTCTTGCAATTGATATTCTCTGTTTCTGTCCACCGGAAAGTTTTATTCCTCTGTCACCTACCTGAGTATCGTAACCGTCTTCAAGTGTCATAATGTAATCATGGATATTAGCTTTTTTTGCAGCCTCAACGATTTCCTCGTCAGTTGCATTCAGCTTTCCGTAAAGGATGTTTTCTTTGATGGTACCATTAAACAAGAAGACATCCTGAGCTACAATTCCTATATTCTTTCTTAAAGAAGTTCTTGTCATTTCAGTAATATCTATACCGTCAATGGTTATAGTACCGCTGTCAACATCATAAAATCTGGGTATCAAATGACACAGGGTGGTTTTTCCGCTTCCTGACGGACCAACCAGTGCAAGAGTCCTTCCCTGAGGTATGTCCAGAGTAAGATTGCTTATAACCGGTGGAATTCCTTCCTTTGCATCACTGTTCTGATAGCTGAAGGAAACCTTGTCAAATCTGATGTGACCTTTTAGAGGTGCATTTTCAGTGTTTCCGTCTTTCTCAGGCTCTACCTCTTCCTCCATTGCCATTATTTCAGAGAATCGTTTAAATCCGGACATTCCTTCCTGGAACTGTTCATAGAAAGCAACCAGCTTATTCACCGGCTTCAGGAACATAGTTATATACAGAAGGTATGCTGCAAATTCGCCTGCATTGATTCTGCCGTAGAAGAAAAACAGACCTCCTGCAACCAGTATTATCAGATAAAGCATGTCCATGAACAGGCCCATCCCCGAATTGAATATTCCCATGGCTTTATATGCACTGTATCTCGCTGATTTCAGCTTTTCATTGGCCTTGCTGAATTTTCTGCTTTCGTATTCATCTGCCGTATATGCTCTGGATACTCTTATTCCGGCAATAGCAGTCTCTATATTGGCATTAATGGCTGCGGTTTCAACTCTCGTTGCAGTAAATGCATCCGTCATCTGTTTCCTGCTTTTAAAGGCAAAAATTATCATAAACGGCAAAATCAAAAATGTAATACAAGTCAGGCCGAGATTTATCTGTGCCAGCATGATAAAAGACCCTACAAGTATTATCAGCGACAGGAACAGATTTTCCGGTCCGTGATGAGCCAGCTCGGACACCTCAAACAAATCATTTACCATTCTGCTCATTACTGTACCCGTCTGATTTTCATCGAAGAAGGAAAATGGCAGCTTTTGCAGATGGGCAAACAGTTCCTGACGCATATCCGCCTGCATTCTGACTCCTACAATATGTCCCCAATACTGAACGACAAAGTTCAGAAAGGCTTTGATAATGTATATTGCAAAAAGCACAACAGCCCATATAATGAATAATCTTATGTTCTGGTTAGGCACATAGTCGTTGATAATATTCTTTGCAATTACCGGATAGAATAAATCGCACAGTGCCACTACAAAGGCACAGAACATGTCAATTGCAAAAAGCTTAATATGTGGTTTATAAAACTTTACGAAATTTCTGATCATCAATTCTCCTTAGTACAACTTCTATTCTTAGTTATGTTTGATTGACATTTTAATAACCTGTCCGGGTTGAACACTTGAATCAGACATACCGTTAATATCTATGCAGTAAACAAGTTCTGCAGACTCGATCTGATCTACAGGAACGATGCTCCACTGACCGTCAGCCTTATTGAAGCCAAAAGCTATCAGTCCGTCCAGATACTCATTATTTTCATCAAAAAATTCATCTGAGTATTCTACGTCAATAACATCAGTCGTTCCGTCATGTTCCTCAGTAGGAACCTCTGCGTTAATCTTAGCATTGTCCTTGTTCAGACCAAAGACTTGAGAAACCTCCTCTATAGTGCTGCCGATTGTAATGTCTCCCATTATTACAGGAGTATCACTGTAGTCTTTACCCTTTGCAAAAACATACAGGTCGTTCCATGCATCAGCTTCAAACTCTTCACCCTGTTCAAGCTGAATTACCTCTTTACCGATTTTAACTGTAATGTACGGATCTGTTTCCCCGTCACTTCCTCCATAATTCATGAATCCGATTCCAAACGCAACAACCAGAATAATAGCACAGGTTATCATTCTCTCTTTTACTTTATTCATTACTTCACCTCATTTTTTAAATGGTTAAACTATATGTATATATTTCTCAAGTTCTCTTTCAAATTCCACTCTGTGGTGCTTTGTATATATACCCGGGATACCGCCCGTGTGAATCATAACAACGTTTTCACCTTTTTTTATGATTCCTTTCTTAACCATATCCAGCAGACCGCAAAAAGCTTTACCGGTATAGCAAGGGTCCATTATTATTCCCTCTTTTCTTCCCATATAGTAAATAGCATCTCTAACCTCCTTAACCGGATTGTTGTAAGCTCCGTAGATATAGTCTTCAGTTATATCAAAGCTGTCAGCATTCATTTCAAGTTCAAGATTATAGAAGGCCTTCACTCTGTCAAAGTATTCCTCAGCAGTCTCCTTTGCACTTAATTCATTAGGAAGGATTGACACTCCTGTTAGCCTCAAAGGTAATTCCTCATTGGCTATTCCCACAGCCAGACCCATATATGTTCCCATGCTTCCAACTGTAGTCACAACACGAACATCGTCAAGGCCCATAGACTTTGTCTGCTCTGCAAGCTCAAGAGCGCAGTCGTAGTATCCCAAAATGCCAAGCTCGTTGGAACCACCCATTGGAATATAATAAACCTTCTCGCCCTTTGCTTCCATTTCTGCAGTTATTCTATCGACCTGAGCCTGAAGAAGTTCATCTTCGGTGTGGACACCATCTTCCTGCACAAGATACACATCACAGCCCATTATGCCGTCCAGCAGCAGATTTGCGGAAATCTCTCCCGGATACGGATCAACTGCAACAATTACCGCCTTCATGCCATACTTTGCAGCAACTGATGCGGTAAGTCTGCCATGATTAGTCTGTGCGCCGCCTACAGTCACAAGACAGGTTGCTCCCTGATCCAACGCATCCTTTACGAAGTATTCCAGCTTACGAAGCTTGTTTCCTCCCGTTCCAAAGTTGGTTATATCGTCTCTCTTAAGATACAGATTGATGCCCAGATCCTCAGAGATTCGGTCGAGTCTGTGTAAAGGCGTTGGTATATTCAAATAATTAATCTTTTCTTTTCCCAGTGTCACAATTATTACCTCTCTTTCTCTATGCAGGCGTACCTACTTCAATCAGATTACCATCGGGATCGTAGAATCTGACAACCCTCTGTCCCCATGAATGTTGCATGAGTCTGTTAACATACTTTACATCAGGATAGTACTCTTCAAGCTTTTCTACGAAACCCTCAATGTCATTTTCCTCAAAATACAGCTCACATGAATTGCTTTCTCTGCTAACCTTATCATGTAAAAAGGATTCCCAAATCTTTTTATCCTGAAGTACAAGTCCTTCGGTCAGTATCATATTACCGTCAAGGTCAAGGACAAGTTCCAGCCCAAAGAGATCCTTATAGAATTTTCGAGATCGGTCAATATCTTCTACTACGATCAAAAAATTCTTCAGTTTCATCACTATTCACTCCTTGTATAATATTTATTCCATTATACAACTAATAAACGGTTTAAACAAATAAAAGAGAGCAATTTGATTATAATTGCTCTCCGAAAAATACATTATTTACATCATAACTGATATTTCTTTAGGATTATATCCACCCTTCTGAAGAGCATCGATAATCTTCTTTTTGTGTTCAGGGCCAAAACTTTCCATGGTAATCTTAAGTTCCACAGCAGCACTTCTGTTTGTACTTACAAACTGGTTATGATCAAGTCTGATAACGTTACCCTGCTCTTTCGCTATGATACTTGCAACATTTACCAGTTCACCCGGTTTGTCAGGCAGGAGCGTAGAAACAGAGAATATTCTTTCTCTCTGAATCAGACCAAGCTGAACAACCGATGACATGGTGATAATGTCCATATTGCCGCCACTTAACACAGATACGACCTTCTTATCCTTAAAATTCAGCTGCTTCAATGCCGCTACGGTAAGAAGTCCCGAGTTTTCCACAACCATCTTGTGATTCTCTACCATATCAAGGAATGCGCCCACTAATTCATCATCCTCTACGGTGATTATTTCATCAATGTTTTCCTGAAGATATGGGAAGATTATCTGTCCGGGTGTCTTTACCGCCGTACCGTCTGCAATAGTGCTTACCTTATCCAGAGTTACCGGTTTGCCTGCTTTCAGTGATTCCTGAAGACAGTTGGCACCTGCCGGTTCAACAGCTATTACCTTTATTTTCGGGTTCATCATCTTTGCCAGTGTGGAAACACCTGTTGCAAGGCCTCCTCCACCGACAGGAACCAGAATGTAATCTACCAGAGGAAGTTCTTTGATAATCTCCATGGCAATGGTTCCCTGGCCTGTTGCAACTGCAAGATCATCAAAAGGATGAATAAATGTGTAACCTTCCTCTTCTGACAGCTTCTTTGCATAGGCTGCTGCTTCATCATAAACATCTCCGTGAAGCACAACCTCTGCTCCATAGCTCTTTGTTCTGTTAACCTTCATCAGAGGGGTGGTAGTAGGCATTACTATAACTGCCTTACATCCGTATGCCTTCGCAGCATAGGCAACACCCTGTGCGTGGTTTCCTGCAGAGGCCGTGACCAGTCCTTTTGCTCTTTCCTCATCAGTAAGAGTGCTGATTTTGAAATAGGCACCTCTGATTTTGTAAGCTCCGGTAACCTGCATATTCTCCGGCTTAAGGTAAACCTTATTTCCGCACTGATTGCTAAGATACTGACTGTATAAAAGCTTCGTCTCTGTTGCAACCTTTTTTACTACGTCTGTGGCTAATTCGAAAGCTTCCAGTGTTAACATTTCCATTTTATCAGTCCTCATTCATAACGGCGCCCTTACAGGATTCTGCAACCTGCTTGGAATATCTGTAAAGCCATCCGCTCTTTACGTTAGGTTCTCTCAGTTTAGCATTAGCACGTCTTGTTTCAAATTCTTCATCTGAAACTTTAGCATTGATTTTTGCTCCAGGAATATCGATTTCGATAATATCTCCTTCCTGAATAAGGCCGATGTTTCCACCGCTTGCTGCTTCCGGACATACGTGACCGATTGATGCACCACGGCTTGCACCGCTGAAACGTCCGTCTGTAATAAGAGCAACTGTCTTATCCAGCTTCATTCCTGCAAGTGCACTTGTCGGATTTAACATTTCTCTCATACCCGGGCCGCCCTTTGGACCTTCGTATCTGATAACAACTACATCGCCATCAACGATTTTGCCTTTATAAATAGCATCAATTGCATCTTCTTCACAGTCGAATACTCTGGCTGGTCCACTGTGTTTAAGCATTTCCGGAGCAACGGCACTTCTCTTAACAACACAGCCTTCCTGAGCAATATTACCCCACATAATTGCGATTCCGCCTGTTTCACTGTAAGGATTGTCTATGCTTCTGATTGCGTTATTGTCTTTGATATATTTTCCTTCAATATTTTCGCCTACAGTCTTGCCGTTTGCAGTAACCAGTGATGTATCAATTAAACCCTTCTTGTTAAGTTATGCAAGAACTGCCTGAACGCCGCCTGCCAGGTTAAGATCATGCATATGAGTATCTCCTGCAGGTGCAAGGTGGCAAAGATTTGGCGTAATTGCACTCATTTCATTGAAAATTTCTAAGTTAAGGTCTACGCCTGCTTCATTTGCAATTGCCAGAAGATGAAGCACGCTGTTTGATGAGCAGCCTAATGCCATATCACATGCAAGAGCGTTTCTCAAAGATTTTTCGTTTATGATATCTCTTGCCTTAATATCCTTTTCAACAAGGTTCATAATAGCCATACCGGCATGCTTAGCCAGCTGGATTCTACCGCTGTGAACTGCAGGAATTGTTCCGTTACCGGGAAGTGCAATACCAACCGCTTCGCAGAGACAGTTCATACTGTTTGCTGTATACATACCTGAACATGAGCCACATCCGGGACAGGTGTTCAGTTCAAAGTCTTCAAGACCTGCATCATCGATAATATCAGCCTTGCGAGCGCCTACTGCTTCAAACATCTTGGAAAGTGATGTTTCCACTCCTCCAACAAGACCACTCATCATAGGGCCGCCGGAACAAACTACTGCCGGAATGTTTAATCTTACAGCAGCCATTACCATGCCGGGCACGATTTTGTCGCAGTTTGGAACAAGTACAAGTCCGTCAAACTGATGTGCCATGGCCATTGTCTCAACACTGTCAGCAATTAGTTCGCGACTTGCCAGTGAATACTTCATTCCTATATGTCCCATTGCGATTCCGTCACATACACCGATTGCCGGAACCATGATTGGAGTACCTCCGGCCATTCTTACACCTGCTTTTACAGCTTCTGTAACCTTATCCAGATGCATATGTCCCGGAACGATTTCACTGTGTGCCGAAACAACACCGATTAAAGGTCTTTCTAATTCTTCTTTAGTGTAACCCATAGCATAAAAAAGGCTACGCATCGGAGCCTTTTCTACACCCTTGGTTACATTATCACTTCTTCTGCTCATAATAATGTTACCTCGTTTTATTTTATTATTCGAAAATTATTTCTTTAACCAGCTCATCATCTTTCTTAATTCTGCACCAACTTTGCATAGAAGATGATCTGCTTCCTTAGCTCTTGTTGCAAGGAATCTAGCCTTTCCGCCTGCGTTGAATTCCTGAACAAATTCACTTGCAAATGTACCGTCCTGAATTTCTTCCAGAACCTTCTTCATTTCTTTTCTGGTCTCTTCAGTAATCAGTCTCTTACCTGTTCTGTAATCACCGTATTCAGCTGTGTTGGAGATTGAGTATCTCATCTTGTCAAATCCACCTTCATTGATCAGGTCAACGATAAGCTTCATTTCGTGGATACATTCGAAGTATGCCATTTCAGGTTCATATCCTGCTTCTACCAGTGTATCAAAACCTGCCTTCATTAATTCAGTTACACCACCGCAAAGAACTGCCTGTTCACCGAATAGGTCTGTTTCTGTTTCTTCTTTGAATGTTGTTTCAAGGATACCTGCTCTTCCGGCACCGATTCCGCATGCATATGCAAGTGCGTAATCCTTGGCTTTTCCGGATGCATCCTGGTAAACTGCGATAAGTGAAGGAACACCCTTACCCTCTACATACTGGCTTCTTACTGTATGTCCGGGTCCCTTAGGAGCAACCATGATTACATCGATGTCCTTCTGCGGCTGAATCTGCTGATAGTGAATGTTGAAGCCGTGAGCAAACATCAGAACGTTGCCTTCCTTCATATGTTTTTCAACCTGTTCTTTGTAAATCTTAGCCTGTAATTCGTCAGGTGTAAGCATCATTACGAAATCTCCTGCTTCTGCAGCTTCTTCAATACCTACTACCTTAAGTCCTGCAGCTTCTGCCTTAGCAGCATGTGCTGAACCCGGTCTTAAACCAACCACTACATCAACTCCGCTTTCATGCAGGTTCATAGCATGAGCATGACCCTGGCTGCCGAAACCGATAATAGCAACTGTCTTTCCGTCTAATAAACCTAAATTACAATCCTGATCATAATACTTCTTAATCATTTTTCTGTTCTCCTTTTAATTATGTTCTTTTTAATATTTTATTTAAAACTATATTTTTCATCAATTCTACTATTTTAGCGGATGACTTTCAATACCTGTAATGCCTGTTCTGCAAACTTCCAGAACATTGTAATCTTCAATAACATCCATGAATCCGTCCAGCTTTTCCGGTGTACCTGTCAGCTCTACGATCAGGCTTTCCTTTGATAAGTCTACGATCTTTCCTCTAAAGATATCTACAATTTCCTTAATTGCTGAACGCTGTGCCTGATTGGCTCCAATCTTTATTAACAGAAGCTCTCTGTACAGACTGTTTTCTCTGTTCAATACGTAGATACTCTTTACAACTTCAAGCTTTTCGGTCTGAGTAAGAATCTGCTGCATTTTCTGTTCTGTAGCGCTGAATACGATTGTTATTCTTGACAGATTGGGGTCATTAGTCGCTGATACTGTCAATGAATCTATGTTGAATCCTCTTCTGCCGAACATGCTTACAACTCTGGTTAAAACGTTGGCCTGGTTTTCTACCAGAACGCTGACAATTTCTTTCTTTAATGGTTTAAACATCTTGCACCTCTCTAGTCAATAATCATATTCTCAACAGATTTGCCTGCCGGAATCATTGGAAGAACTCTTTCTTCTCTTGAAATTCTGCAATCAATCCATACAGGACCATCCTCAAGTAAAGCCTTATCCATAGCTTCTGCAAGCTCTTCCGGAGTTTCTGCTCTGAATCCTTTTCCACCAAAGGCTTCAATCAGTTTAACAAAGTCAGTTTTACGTTCCGGAGTAGTGTTAGAATATCTCTTATCGTAGAAAATAGTCTGCCACTGATAAACCATACCAAGAACCTGGTTGTTCATAATAACTGTGATAATTGGAAGACCTCTGCTGACAGCTGTACAAGCTTCATTCAGATTCATGTGGAATGAACCGTCTCCCGTAAAGTGAATTACTCTGTTATCAGGACATCCCATCTGTGCTCCTATTGCAGCACCGTATCCGAATCCCATGGTTCCAAGGCCACCGCTTGTAAGGAATTTCTTAACACTGTTATGCTTTACGTACTGTGCTGCCCACATCTGATGCTGACCTACGTCAGTAACATATATTGCGTCATCCTCTACCTTATCACAAACTATCTCAACGATTTCTGAAGGGTGAAGCTTGCAGCCTTCTGATTTAACAACCCTTTCCCTTTCCTTCCACTGAGTGATGGTTTCTTCCCATTCAGGATGCTTTACTTCGTTGATCTTCGGTAACAGTCTTGTAAGGAAATCCTTAACGTCGCCTACGCAGCTTGCATCGACAACTACGTTCTTATTGATTTCACTTTTGTCAATGTCTACCATTGCAATATGTGCTTTCTTTGCAAAGCTCTTTGTGTTCAGAGCAACTCTGTCACTGAATCTTGCACCAAGTGCGATTACAAAATCTGCCTGGCTGATAGCCTTATTAGCGGAAATTGTTCCGTGCATACCCAGCATACCCAGGTTGTTTGGATGATCATATCCGACAACACCGGCAGCCATAAGCGTATAAGTTACAGGAATATCTGCTTTTTCAATAAGCTGTCTCAGTTCTTCTTCAGCTCCTGAAGCCACAACTCCGCCACCGATGTATGCTACAGGTTTCTTAGCCTTGTTAAGCATTTCTGCAATTGCGTCTACATCCTTTTCATCAATTACAGGTAAAGGTCTCAGTGGTAAAGGTTCCTTCTTTTCATATTCAGTTACATCTGCAGTTACATCCTTTGTAATGTCAACCAGAACCGGACCTTTTCTTCCACTTCCCGCAATCTGGAATGCAGCTCTGAGGGTGTCTGCCAGTTCATCAATATCGTTAACAAAGAAGTTGTGCTTAGTAATTGGCATTGTCACGCCTGTAATGCTGATTTCCTGGAACGCATCTCTTCCGATAAGTGAATCCGGTACGTTTGCTGTAATAGCTACGATAGGAATACTATCCATATATGCTGTTGCAATTCCGGTTACAAGGTTAGTTGCTCCCGGTCCGCTTGTAGACATTACAACGCCTGTCTTGCCGGTTGCTCTGGCATAGCCATCTGCAGCATGTGATGCACCCTGCTCGTGAGCTGTAAGAACGTGGGTGATTCTGTCACTGTACTTATACAGTTCATCATAAATATTCAGTGCAGTACCACCAGGATATCCGAATACAGTATCAACTCCATGCTCTAGTAGTACTTCTGCCACAATCTGTGATCCCGTCAATTTCATCTCTAAACATTCTCCTCATAATTTTTCCTTTATCTTTTGCGCAGACAGAACAGTGCTATACTCTACGCAATACTAATAATATATGTTTTGAGGAAAAATGTCAACATAAATTTGTTATGTCATACAAAACTTTTTTGAATTTTTTTGTTGTCAAAAAACAATTTATTCCTTGACATTGCCGTTGCTTTCAATTATATTATATGTATACAAAATATAAAAATAGGCGAGGTATGAAAAATGAAAAATTACAACAAGTACAAGGTGGGATACTTTAATCCTCCAATGAAAGCTAACGAATACGAATGGACTCATAAAGACCATATTGAAAAAGCACCTATATGGTGCAGTGTGGATTTGCGTGACGGTAACCAGGCACTTATTGTTCCAATGAGTTTAAATGAAAAAGTCGAGTTCTTTCAGTACCTCGTTAAGCTCGGTTTCAAGGAAATCGAAGTTGGCTTCCCTGCCGCTTCAGAAACAGAATATGAATTTCTTAGAAAACTAATAGAAGATGATTTAATTCCTGATGATGTAACAGTTCAGGTTTTAACTCAGTCCAGAGAGCATATCATTGAAAAGACTTTTGACGCTCTAAAAGGAGCTAAGAATGCAATCGTTCATCTGTATAATTCAACTTCTTTTGCTCAGAGACAGCAGGTTTTCAGAGCTTCTGAGGAGGAAATCATTCAGATTGCAGTCGACGGTGCAAAGCTTCTGATGGAATACGCAGCTAAGTATCCTGAAACAAACTTCAGATTCCAGTACTCCCCTGAAAGCTTTACCGGAACAGAAATGGAATTTGCAAGAGATATCTGTAACGCCGTAATTGACATATGGCAGCCAACTCCGGAAAAGAAGGTTATTATCAATCTTCCGGCTACAGTAGAAATGTCAATGCCACATGTTTTTGCCAATCAGATCGAGTTTATGAGCAAAAACCTTCATAACAGAGAAAACATAATCCTTTCTCTACACCCTCACAATGACAGAGGAACAGGTGTTGCCGACGCAGAGCTTGGTATTCTTGCAGGTGGAGACAGAGTTGAGGGAACTTTGTTCGGAAACGGTGAAAGAACAGGTAATGTTGACATCGTTACTCTTGCAATGAACCTTTATACTCACGGTGTTGACCCTGAGCTTGATTTCTCAGATATGCCGGATGTAGTTGCACATTTCGAGGAATATACCAACATGGTCGTTTCCCCAAGACAGCCTTATGGAGGTGCTCTTGTTTTCGCTGCATTCTCAGGTTCTCATCAGGATGCAATGTCCAAGGGAATGAAATGGCGTCAGGAAACAGATCCAAACAGATGGACCGTTCCTTATCTGCCTCTTGATCCTCACGATGTAGGCAGAGAGTATGACGGTGACGTTATCAGAATCAACAGCCAGTCAGGAAAAGGCGGTGTGGCATACATTCTTGAAACAAATTACGGTTACACAATTCCTAAGGCTATGATGGCAGAAGTCGGATACATGATGAAGGACATTTCCGACAAGCACCACGAAGAATTGCAGCCGGATGATATCTTTGATGCATTCTCCAAGGAATACATTAATGACTTCTCACCTATCGATATCGTTGATGCAACCTTCAGTCATTTCTCTTCAACAAAATCTGAGGACGCAGACAGCGTAGGTGTAAGAATGAGAGCTGTAATTGACGGAAAGGCATACAATCTGGAAGCAGAAGGAAACGGACGTCTTGACGCTGTATCCAACGCTCTTCGTAAAACAGATTATCACTTTGACTATAAATTCGTTACGTATTCAGAACATGCAATCAGCGCTGACTCTAACTCCAAGGCTGCCGCTTATGTATGCATTGCAGATGCTCAGGGTAACAACTACTGGGGAATCGGTACACATGCGGACATCATCCTTGCTTCAGTTAATGCTCTGGTAAGTGCGCTGAACAGAATGAACAAGAAAAACCACTTTGTAAAATAGAAATTATTAAGGAGGATAATCCCAATGGGAATGACTATGACGCAGAAAATATTAGCTGCTCATGCCAGTCTGGAAAGCGTAGTTGCCGGTCAGCTAATTGAAGCTAAGCTGGACGTGGTTATGGCTAACGATATCACAGGTCCTATGGCATTACCTATCTTCTATCAGATGGCTGATAAGGTTTTCGACAAAGATAAGGTTGTGCTGGTTCCTGACCACTTTACACCTAACAAAGATATCAAATCTGCAGAAAACTCTAAATCCATTCTTGATTTCTCAGAAAATCAGGAACTTACCCACCACATGGAACAGGGTAAATGCGGAGTTGAACATGCAATTCTGCCGGAAAAAGGTATTGTAGTTGCAGGTCAGTGTATAATCGGTGCTGACTCACATACATGCTCTTACGGTGCTTTAGGTGCTTTTTCAACAGGTGTTGGAACAACTGATATAGCTACAGGTATGGCAACCGGTGAAAAC
>JAQXLM010000148.1 GCA_029012125.1 Eubacteriaceae bacterium
TCATTAAAAGAATGTTATAAAAGTTGGCGTTCTTATGCTAATAAGGGCAATTCATATCATTTGCTGTGTGATATGGATAGTTTTTGTAAGGAGTTGATAAACAATGAACACAACAATGGAAATTATTCTACTCGAAAAGAAAAATGTAGCACTTGAGCAAGAAAATGCACGGCTGAAAGCAAAAATTGACTATGTCGCAGCTATGGATTATCCAGAATTGTTAGAGGAGGTAGAAAATGATGATAGAGGAACTGGCAAGGAATAACTATCCAACATACTGGTCGAAAGCAATGCTTGAAAAATTGCTCGAAAGAGGGCGAATATCACAAGAATTGTTTGATGAACTTACATCAGGCGATAAAGAATAGTTAACTAAAGCAGACTTTAATTATGCAGCGAAAGCTGTTTTTTATTTGGAGAAAAAGAAATGATAACAACAATATTTGTGGCGGTAATCTCAAGTACCGCCTTATCACAATTAATCACTTTCTTTGTCCAGAGGTACGACAACAAGAAAAATAAAGAAGATGCACGAATTGAAGACCTTACAAAAGGACAGGTTGCCTTACTACATAATTCAATATTCAAGTCATCTGTGGAGTACCTCAACAGAGGTGAGATAACTACCCATGAGTTGGATAACCTGAATATCATGTATGAATCATATTCAAATATGGGCGGGAATGGCACAGCAAAACTGCTGATGGACAAAGTAAAAAGCAAATGCAAAATCGTTGAAGATTAGGAGGTCATTATGAAAAAGTATTGGAAAGATTCATCAATAAGAGCCGTTAAAACAATGGCACAGACTGCAGTATCACTAATCGGCACGAATACTGTCGGAATCACAGAGGTTGATTGGATGGCTGTTCTCTCCGTATCAGCACTTGCCGGAATCGTATCACTGTTAATGTCAGTAGTTAATATGCCAACTGAGGAGGAGGAAGAGTAACATGAAGAAACTCTACTGGAATGACGGACACTCAAAGACAGACCCAGGTGCTGTTGGATATGTCGTAGAAAGAAAAGTAGCAGTTAAGGTTGGCGATTATGCGATTGCCCACCTGAAAGCAAATTATACCGTAGACATCAAACGCTCCACTGGTGATATAGGAAGCCTTACATATATCTGCAACGAAGCAAATAAATTCGGTGCAGATTTGTTTGTATCTGTACATTTCAATGCTGGTGGTGGCGATGGATACGAAGCACTTGTGTATAGCAAGGATAATTTTGAACTAGGAAAAGTATTCGAAAAGCACGTATTGTCTGTCGGTCAAAACAGCAGAGGTGTTAAATATCGTCCTGATCTCGGGGTTCTGCGATTAACAAATATGAAAGCTATTCTAAATGAGGTTGCTTTTGTCGATAACAAGACAGACATTAAGGACTGGGACGAAGACCACGAGCTGAAAAAGATGGGTGTTGCATTGGCAGAAGCTGCTGCAGAATATCTTAATTTGCCAAAGAAAACTATTAAATACAAAACTGTAGTTAACAACCTGAATCATCGCAAGAAAGCTAGTCTGGTATCTACCATCATGCAGAAGATTCCTAAAGACACTATTCTCAACGTGCAAAGCATCGATAAAAAAGGATGGGGAAAGGTTGTTTACAAGAATAAAACAGGATATGTCAGAATCAAAAGCAGTACCAAAACATATTGTGTTAAGGTGAAGTAATGGACAAACTGAAGAAAACGCTTGATGAGGTTGCCGAAGATGTAATCAAAGGCAAATATGGTAACGGAGACGAGTGTTTCAATAAACTTCTTAACGAAGGATATAATCCGTACCAAGTGCTAAAGAGGGTTAATGAACTTCTAAAATAGCTGCACCTGCCATTACAAATAATAGTCTTTTATTGTACTAAAAAATAGTGTATAATCGTCTGTATAATCCGTTATTTTTATTCATTGTAAAAATTTGACATTGTGGTGCAAATATTTTTGCACGTTGCAAGGGGTGTTGCACCAATGGCTGAAAACGTTGGAATTTCAACGTTTTTCTTCGCATTCGTAACGCGCAGGTCGCCGGTTCGATCCCGGCCGGGAGCTCCATAACAGCCCTGGAACAGAACAATTCCAGGGTTGTTTTGTTCTTTAGAATTTTGTGTACGATGTAAAATCTAAAAGGACGATACTGTTCATATAGTTTTGTAAACCTGATTTTGTACTCATCTGTATCGAATTATGTTAGGCATAAAAAAATATTTTTTTGATTTTTTTAATTCTTTCTTGTCACCAAATCCACCGTAGCAGAGTTATTATGTACAAAGTTACAATGAAGAGAGGAATTGTAAATATCAAAGAATCTATTGAATTAGGGGGGGAAAATATGCTGAACAAAGTAGCTAAAGGATTTATCCTTATTTCAACTTTAATAGCAATATCCAGTTTAGTTGGGTGGTATTTTAAACTTGATATGCTGCTGTATCTTTTAATTTCTGGATATTTGTTTGTTCTAGGAATAGCTATTCTTCTAGCTAAAGAGGGAAGTAGGCTATTTGCCATAATAACGGCAACGACAATGTATATGGTGTTCTTTGTGTGTTTTGCTTCTTACGGACTTGCCTTCTGGAAATTCTATGATGCAGGGATAGCACTCTCTATTGGAATTTTTGTTAGCAAAAGATTCACTCCAAAGGAGAAGTATATCTCATATATAGGAATGATAATGATTTTCTTTTCTTGCTGTTATTTCTTACCCGGTCCTGTTGGATATCTGGAATATGCAGCTATAATCCTAGAAGTAGGGCTAATCGCATATAAGATATTAAAAAGATGAGACTAGGTTTGGAATTATAGCAATACTATTCGATATTGTTCATAGGGGCTAAAATTTAAGGTAAAAGGGGATTGGTGTATTATTGACCAATCCCCTCTGCATTTATATCTCTTTATCAAATTTGATGCGATAATAGATGGCAAAGCCGTGTAAGTATTAGCTTAATATTCTCTTTTACTGGAGTTTCTCCAGATACCCATTTTCTCAGCTTCTCTGATAAGCTGCTCGCGGAAATCGGGATGTGCGATACTGATTAGCATTTCAGCTCTTTTCCAGGTTGACTTCCCCTTCAGATTAACTGCTCCGTACTCTGTTGCCACGTAACCGACGCAAGATCTCGGAGTAGTGATAACCGAGCCTGCAGGGAGAATAGGAGAAATGGTGGATACAACCTGCCCGCTCTTTAGCTTCTTTGTTGACGGCAGACACAAAAAGCTTTTTCCACCATTGGAACGGAATGCACCGATAACAAAGTCAAGCTGACCACCGGTACCGCTTATCTGTCTGTAGCCGGCAGTTTCGGCACAAACCTGGCCGTAAATATCCACCGTCAGACAGCTGTTTATGGAGATGAATTTATCGATTTCAGCTATGTTGGTGCAGTTGTTAACCCATTCAATCGGGGCACAGCAGCACTGTGGATTATTATCTATGAAGTTATAGAGCCTGTCTGTTCCTGCTGCGAAGGAATATACCGCACGACCGTAGTCCATTGGAAGCTTGGTCTTGTTAACTATCTTGCCTGCATCGTACAGATCCAGATAAGCATCTACGAACATTTCAGTGTGAATATTCAGATCCTTTAAATCAGAGTGAGCGATCAAAGATCCAATAGACGAAGGCAGTCCTCCTATACCAATCTGCAAAGTGGAACCGCTTTCCAGGTTCTGAACAACGTGACCTGCAATAGTCTGATCTATGTCAGAAGGTTCTTTAACCTTCAAATGAGCCATAGGAGGGTTATCTCCCTCTACGATGAAATCCACATCTCTGACATTTATCTCATTGCTGTATCCGTAGGCATGTGGAAGATTATTGTTTATCTCCACGATAATTTTCTTTGCTGATTTAATCACTCCCAGCATATCTGCCACCTGAGGTCCGAGGTTGAAATTTCCGTGCTCATCCATAGGACCAACCTGGAACATGGCAACATCTATATTGTTACCGTCTATATTCCAAAGATCCGGTAATTCACAGAACATCATAGGTATGTACCAGCAATTGCCTTCATCAGCCATTTTACGTTCGTTTACATTAAAGTGAGCAGAATTAAAGCGAACGTGCTTCACTCCCTCATCACCTAAAGCAGAAACCTTTTTGTATGTCTCGAAAGGAGTTTCTCTTATGGCAACTGTAGACATAATCTGAACTCCGTAAAGATCCTCAACTCTTTCGGAAAGAGCCCTGTCCAACGCATCTACTACGCCGGCTCCCGTACCGAAATGCACTCTGTTTCCGTCCTCAACTATGGAAACAGCCTTTTCCCCGGTCACAAGCTTACGTTTGTACATGGCCAGATATTCCTGATAATATGACATTTTATATCCTCCTTTATAAAAACAAGGACTATTATATATCCATTTCTGACTTTCCGTCAAGGCATAGAAACCCCGACAATAGAAAAGACCCCTGCAACAAGTGCCGAGGTCTTTCCCGTGTAATGATTGTATAGGTAATTATAACTGGATATTTCCTTGTACAAGCTGAACCAGTGAGTAAACTGCAAGAATTACAAGAATTACTGCGATTACCAGTTCATAAGTCTTTTCAAACAGCTTCTCGCCCTTTTCCTTCTTACCGATAGCGAAGATAATCAGGCCGGGAGCATACAGAATTGTGGATACCAGCAGATAATCCAAACCTGATGAGTATAGCATCCAGATTCCGTAAATTGTTCCGATAAATCCGAAGATATATGCCTTAGTCTTATCGGATCCTGTCTTAATCAGTTCGCCCTTATCCTGAATAGCAAACTTCAGGTAGTAAGCGCCACTGAATAAGTAAGGAAGCATGATCATTACAGTTGAAATTCCGTAGAATAGCTGATATGTAGATTCGTTGAAGTACATAACAATCAGGAACGCCTGAACGATACCGTTAGTGATGATCAGTGATGAAACAGGTGCACCGTGGGAGTTTGCCTTAGCAAAGAACTTAGTGAATACACCCTGCTGTGCTGCTGAGTAAGGGCAGTCAGCTGCGATGATAGTCCATCCTAAGAAAGCACCTAACAGTGAAAGAACAACACCAAGGTTAACTAATGCTGCACCCCAAGGTCCTACTGCGTATTCAAGAACTCCTGCAAGCTGTGGAGTATCTAAAGTAGCAAGCTGTTCAATAGGAACTGTACCAACTGTAAGAACAGCGATTAGAACATACAGAGCAAGTAAGCAGAGGAAACCTGTGATTGATGCTTTACCAACGTCGCTTGATTTGTTAGCTCTTCCGGAAAGTACAACAGCACCTTCAACTCCGATGAATGACCAAACTGTAGCGGAAGTAGTTCCCATAATCTGATCTGAAAGAGCAACTTCTCCTGTTCCCCAGAAGTTTTCCATGAAGATACTAGCATCAAAAGCTCTAAATACAATAATTGCGATAATAAATACAAGTAATGGTAAAACCTTTGCAACAGTAGTGATGATGTTTAAGAATGCTGCATTGGAAACACCACCCATTACAAGTGCTGCCATAGCCCAAAGGAATACTGATCCTACAACAATTGATAACAGGTTGTTACCTGCACCAAAAGCAGGAAGGAAGTAACCAAGAGCACCGAACAGCAGACATACGTAAGATACGTTACATAACAGAGCACTGATCCAGTAACCCCAAGCTGAGTTGAATCCCATGAAGGAACCGAAACCTTCGCTTGCATAACTGTAAATACCGTTTGTTAATTCTGGTCTGAACTTGTTAAGACCGAAGAAGCACATCATTAGTGCAAACATACCTACGCCGGCAATTGCCCAGCCGATCAGGATGGCACCAGTATGAGCTCCACTTGCAGCCATATCTCCGGATACTGTGAAGATACCGCTACCTAGTGTAGAACCGATGATCATGGCCACTAGCTTATTAAAGCCCAGACCTTTATCGGCTCCTGTTTGAGTGTTGTTTGACATTTTTTCGCCCCCTATAACCTAGTTTTTAAGTTATTTAATTAGTTCACGGAAATAAAATAACAAAAATGACTGTGATTTTCAAGGAAAAATTTCATCTCCTTCACAAGCTCTTCACAATCAACAAAAAAATAATACGAAAAGCGGTGAATATGTATTAAGATTGTCGAATATTTAACAAGGATATATTAAGAAACGGGAATATAAATAAAAAAATCCAAAAAAATTGCCAAAAAATATTTTTTTAACAAACTTTTCAAAAAAACATTTTCTGAACATTTATACAAATATACTTGACAGTTTTAACGCATTAAAGTATATTTGTATACATGGAGGCGATGGAAAAATGTTAGAAATGTCAAGAAAGTCAAACCTGCTGGAGCCAAGTGGCTTCAAATATTCGTTACAGGATATTGAGGAACCGAATTTATACAGAGATCATTTTGCATATACGGAGATCCCTAAGGTTGCATTCAACCATAGACGTGTTCCCATGAATATGCCTGAGGACATATGGATTACAGACACATCCTTTAGAGATGGTCAGCAGTCCATGGCCCCGTATACAGTTGAGCAGATAGTACATTTATATAAGCTTTTATCTAAACTGGGAGGTCCATACGGGCTGATCAGACAGTCTGAATTCTTTGTCTATACTAAGAAGGACAGAGAGGCAGTTGAAAAATGCATGGACCTGGGACTTAAGTTTCCTGAGATAACTGCATGGATTCGTGCCAGCAAAGAGGATTTTAAGCTGGTTAAGGATCTGGGAATCAAGGAAACGGGAATCCTGGTGTCTTGCAGCGACTATCACATATTCAAGAAGATGAATAAGACAAGAAGACAGGCAGTTGACTTCTATCTGGAAACCATTAGAGATGCTTTTGAAGCAGGAGTTGTTCCAAGATGTCACCTGGAGGATATAACTCGAGCTGATTTCTATGGTTTCGTAGTGCCTTTTGTAAACGAAATCATGGAACTGTCCAGAGAAGCAGGAATACCTGTTAAGATTCGCGCATGTGACACAATGGGATATGGCGTTCCATACACTGAGGCTGCACTGCCGCAGTCAGTTGCAGGTATCATATATGGTCTTCAGCACTATTCAGATGTTCCAAGCGAAATGCTGGAGTGGCACGGTCACAATGATTTCTACAAGGGAGTTGCCAATGCAACGACAGCATGGTTATACGGTGCTTGTGCTGTAAACTGCAGTCTACTGGGAATCGGTGAGCGTACAGGAAACGTTCCTCTTGAAGGAATGGTAATGGAATATGCAACTCTGAGAGGCTCTCTGGACGGAATGGATCCGACAGCAATAACAGAAATAGCGAGATATTTCAGAGATGAAATGGGATACAATATTCCTCCAATGACACCGTTTGTAGGAGAAAACTTTAATGTTACAAGAGCAGGCATCCACGCTGACGGACTGATGAAGGATGAGGAAATCTATAACATCTTTGATACCAAATCAATTCTGGGAAGAGCACCCGGAGTAACAGTAAGCAAGACAAGCGGAGCGGCGGGAATCGCATACTGGATTAACGACCACTATAATCTGAAGGGTATCGATATGATGAGTAAGGACACACCACTTGTAAAAGAAATGAAGGTGTGGGTTGATGAAATGTATGCAGACGGTAGAACAACCGCCCTTGCCACTAAGGAACTGGAAAGTAAGATAGAAGAACTGACAGGAGGACAAATCAGATGATCGAATACAAGTCAGTATCATTGGCAAATCAGGTATATGAGGAACTGGAAAACAGAATATTGAACGGAACATATGCTCCGGGACAGATAATAACGGAAAAATGTCTGGCTGAAGAACTGAAAGTCAGCAGAACTCCCATTCGTGAGGCCTTGGGCAGACTTGCCCAGGAGCGACTTATCAAAGATTCACCTGCAGGGAATGTGGTTATCGGCGTATCGAAGGAGGATGCCGCAGATCTTTTCGAAGTGAAAAGGCGTGTGGAAACCCTTATTGTCCGTAAGGCTGTAGAAAACATCACCGAGGAAGAACTGGATGAACTGTCTCTGATATTGGATAAGCAGGAGTTTTATGCCATGAAGGAAGACGCAAGAATCGTAAGAGACCTGGACACAGACTTTCACGATTTAATATACAGGGCAAGCAGGAGCATTATGCTTGAAACTGTGCTGACCGGTGTACACCACAAGCTGCTAAAGTTCAGAAAGCTCTCTCTGGAACACAGTGACAGAATAAAAGAGTCTGTAGGAGAGCACAGGGATCTGCTGGATGCCATTAAATCCGGTGATGCCGATCTGGCGGAGAAGATGATGCTTAGACATGTTAATAACGCTTGCAGAAATACAGTTGGAGGAGATGAGCAGTAATGGGATTGACAATCGCACAGAAAATAATTAAAGAACACTTAATCAGCGGGGATATGACAGTAGGAAGCGAGGTTGCCCTGAGAATCGATCAGACATTGACACAGGACGCTACAGGTACTATGGCCTACCTTGAGTTTGAGACAATGGGGATTCCTCGTGTAAGAACAGAATTATCCGTTGCATATATAGATCATAACACTTTACAGTCAGGCTTTATGAATGCAGATGACCACAGATTCATCCAGTCCATGGCTAAGAAATACGGTCTGTACTTTTCAAGACCGGGAAACGGCATATGCCACCAGGTTCATCTTGAGAGATTTGGAAAACCGGGCAAGACGCTGATTGGATCAGACAGCCATACGCCTACAGGAGGCGGTATTGGAATGCTGGCCTTCGGAGCAGGAGGACTGGATGTTGCCGTTGCAATGGGCGGTGGCGCATACTACATTACAATGCCTAAGATGTATAAGGTTAATCTGACAGGAAAGCTGCGCGACTTTGTAACAGCTAAGGATGTAAGCCTTGAGATTTTGAGAATCCTATCTGTAAAAGGGGGAGTAGGAGCTATCATCGAATGGGGCGGTCCCGGTGTTGAAACACTTACCGTTCCTGAACGTGCAACAATTACCAACATGGGAACAGAGCTTGGTGCGACAACCTCCATCTTCCCATCAGACGAAGTTACAAGAGCCTTTCTGGCAGCAGAAGGAAGAGAAGAGGATTACAGACCTCTGACAAGCGATGAAGATGCAGTCTACGATCGGGTAATCGACATCAATCTGTCAGAGCTGGAGCCTTTGATCGCATGTCCTCACAGCCCGGACAACATCGTAAAGGTATCCTCCCTTGTGGGAACCAAGGTGGATCAGGTTTGCATCGGTTCATGCACTAACTCATCACTGATGGATATGCTGAAGGTTGCGGCATTGCTTAAGGGCAAGACAATTCGTCCGGAAGTCAG
>JAQXLM010000149.1 GCA_029012125.1 Eubacteriaceae bacterium
CTTTCTCTCCCAGATATTTTATATCTCTTGCAAGTGTTGCCGGATCACATGAAATGTACACGATTTTCTCAGGTCCAACCTCTGCAACCGAATCCAGAAGTCTCTCGTCACAGCCGGCTCTCGGAGGATCCAGGAACACCACATCAGCACTGTCAATTTTCAAAGTTTCATCCTTCAAATCCTCACCGCTGATTACCTTCGGCAGTTCTTCCTCAGCCTTGCCACACACATATCGCGCATTTACGATTCCGTTTATTACAGCGTTTCTGTTGGCATCTATTACTGCACCTTTTACGGTTTCTATTCCCAGAACACGTTTTGCTCCTGCAGCGATGGCAAAAAGTCCGATAGTCCCAACACCACAGTATAAATCCAGCACCGTCTCACCGCCCTGAAAATCAGCGTATTCCATTGCCTTGCCGTACAGTTTCTCCATCTGAACAGGATTAACCTGATAGAAGGCTCTGGGTGATATTTCAAATTTAAGTCCTCCTACCTCCTCCAGAATAGTAGGCTTTCCTGCAAGGGTAATAAACTCATCTGTCAGAAGTTCCTTGCCTGTTTTATTCACATTTAATACTACGCTCTCCAGACTGTACTCAATTCCGTCCTCTGTAGGAGGAAGGCTGTAGATAAAGCCATCAATCATCTCTATAAGCTTTGATGCGTTAGGAATCCCCTTGCCGTTCACAACCAGAATCACCATAACTTCGCCTGTGCCCTTGGCGGTTTTGACAATCAGATGTCGCATAAGCCCCTTGTCCCACTTTGGATCGTAGGCTGTAATATTATCAGACGCCATAAACTGACGCAGTGCCTCTGCTACTGCCATTGCAGGCTCAGACTGGAGCAGGCAGTCATAACAGTCAACCACATCGTGGCTTTTTCCGCGATAAAAGCCTATAGCCGGTTCTCCCAGGTTTTCCACGACTCCGCCCTTGCGAGTTATAATTCCACCGGTCCAGACAGGCATAGTTGCTTTGTTCCTGTATCTGTACGGGTCTTCCATACCTATAATAGGATTTACCTTAGGATTTTCCAGACCGGCCAGTCTGATAAGCTTGTCTCTCACCTGTTTTTCCTTAAGTCTCAGCTGGCCCTCATATGAGATATTTCCGTACTGACAGCCACCACAGATTCCGTTGTATGGGCATTCGGGCTCGATTCTGTCCTGTGATGGTTCTATCAGCTCTACTACTTTTCCCAAAGCGTAGTTTTTCTTGGCTTTGGTGATTTCGCATTCCACCACATCTCCGACTACTGCACCCTTAACAAAGACTGCAAGTCCCTTATCTCTTCCCAGTCCTGCCCCCTCGTTTGTCATGTCTTCTATTCTTATCTGTACTCTTTGTCCTTTTTCCATTCTTTTTTACCTTTTTCTCTTTTTTGCCGGATTTCTTCTCTTTTTTCTCTTTCTTATCTTTTTTCTCCGCCTTTGACTTGGCAGTTCTTATTTTTCTCTCGGATTTATCCGTGGACTTTCCATTATTTGTTTTCTTTGATGCATGGAATTCTTCTGCAGCCTGCCGGTCGATTTCACCCAGGCTTACACGCAGGAAGGCTGCTGCAACCTCCAGTGGATCCATTCCCTCTTCTGCACAACGCTTATACACTATCTTCATGTATGGCATCAAATCCTTATCTCTGCAGTATTCCATGGCGTCAGACACGTTCTTGTAGGCTTTGACCGTCAGAGCACTTCCTGCTGTAGGCATATCTTTTTCTCTTATTTCTGCATTGCAGTACTCTCGCAGGGATTCGATTTTGTACCGTTCCCGACTTGTTATTAAAGAAACCGCACGTCCTTTTCTGCCTGCACGTCCTGTTCTTCCGATTCGATGAACGTAGTACTCCATATCCTGTGGCATATCGTAGTTGAAAACCATGTCAACATTGTCTACATCTATTCCTCGTGCCGCAACGTCGGTAGCCAGCAAAAGCTCCAGATTGCCGTTTCTGAACAGATTCATAACCCTGTCTCTCTGCTGCTGGGATAGATCTCCGTGAAGTGCCTCCGCAGAGTATCCTCTCGCTTTCAGAAAAAGAGTCAGCTGATCAACCTTTCGTTTGGTATTACAGAATATCAAAGCTCTTTTCGGCGACATATAGTCCAGAAGTCTGCATAAACTTGTGTCTTTCTCTCTTCCCTTAACCACATAGTAGGTCTGTTTGATAAGAGGAATTGTCAGTTCCTGAGCCTTCACTCTGATAAGCTCCGCATCTCTTTGATACTCGTCAGTTATTTCCAGTATCTCACCGGGCATTGTTGCCGAGAACAGTGCCGTCTGCCGTTCTTCCGGAAGCTTCTTGCAGATCGTCTCAATATCCTCTCTGAATCCCATGTTAAGCATTTCATCAGCCTCATCCAGAACCAGCATCTTCAGGTCACTAAAATCCAGGGTGCCTCGTCTCATATGATCCATGATTCTGCCGGGGGTTCCTATGACTATGGAAACCCTGCCCCTAAGCAGCCTGAACTGCCTCTCTAT
>JAQXLM010000150.1 GCA_029012125.1 Eubacteriaceae bacterium
ATAGACTATAGTTCATCTACAGGCACTGGAAATCTAGGAGATTTGGAGTTGCCATCGACACTGGAAAGTATAGGAGAATATGCTTTTTGTCGTCAGCAGAAAGGAAACCTCGGAGAAATGGTATTTCCGGAAGGAATGAAAACCATAGAAAAGTATGCCTTTTATGAGAGCAGTTCACTGACAGGGATCAGTCTGCCGTCAACATTAGAGACCATAGAAAACAGTGTTTTTTATAAAAGCGGGATCAGTGGTAAAGTGGCACTGGACATGGAGACGTTATCAGTGGGGGCTAATGCTTTCTATAACTGCAGTGGAATCACAGAACTGGAGATAAGTATATCAGATATAAAGCTTGGTTCAGGAGTATTTGATAACTGCAGCGGGATGAAGAAAGTGACAGTGCCGGTGGATCTTGCTTATTCGTCTGGATCAAGTTTTGGAACAACGGGAGCAGAAGAAATCCATTATACAGTTGGAAAGACGGGAGTGATGCCAGACAGAAGTACGAGTAATAGTGCAGATAATTATTTCTGCAATACGCTGGAATATGGAGCAATGAGCACGCTTAAGACTGTGATGTACGATGAAGGGATCACGCGGATTGGAGACTATGCATATTATGCAAACACAGCGCTTACGGATGTTTTATTTGCAAAATCAGTGGATAGTATTGGAATAAATTGTTTCCACAGTTTAACAAAAGCTAACGTTAAGTTTTACGGACATAAAGATTCCTATGCAGAGACGTATTCAAATGATATTGGTGTTGATTTCGTGCCGTTATTTTATCCGATTATAACAACAGAAACTAATGAGTTTCTAACCGGAGCAGGGTATACCTTTGAGGCAAGAACATATTCCGGTGTTGATCAATATACGACAGATGTTTCTTGGTCGATTAATGGCCAAAACAGTGATAAAACAGTGATAGATGAGAACGGTTTGTTGAAAATTGCGGAAGATGAATCGGCGGATTCTATTACAGTGATTGCCGATAATGGCACAAACAAGTGTACGTTTGAAGCAAAAATAAAGCAGCATACACATGAATATTCTTCAGATCCGACATTCCATTGGGTAGATGATTATACTGCTTGTGATGCTGTTGTCAAATGCCAAATTTGTGGATCTGAGAAGAGATATACTTGCACAGTAACAAAAACATCAGTGCCTTCGTCATGTTCAAAAGAAGGAAAAATAACATATACAGCTAATGTTACGTTATCAGATAGAGAATATACAGATATTAAAGAGGTTAGCCAGGATAGATTAGAGCATTCAGTTGTAAAGATTGAAGGATATGATCCTACTTGTACAGAAGCGGGTTTAACGGAAGGAAGTTACTGTTCAGAGTGTGGTGAAGTGATAAAAGAGCAAACATCAATTGATGCTATAGGTCATGATTTAGAGAAGGTTGATGCTGTTGAGCCGACGGAAAAATTGACGGGAAATATTGAATATTATATTTGTAATGTATGTAGCCACATATTTAAAGATGCTAATGCAACTGAGGAAACTTCATTAAAAGAAGTGATAATACCGGCGTATGGGGAGAGTCACGAACATAACTGGATTGAAATAATGAGGCAGGAACCAACATGTATTGCATCAGGTCTGGTAACATATGTTTGTCAATGTAGTGAGAAAAAAGAAGAGATGCTAGACCCTCTTGAGCATCATATTCAAGTTGATGATGCGGTTCCGGCAACCTGTACAGAAACTGGATTAACTGAGGGAAGTCACTGTTCAGTATGTAATACGGTTCTTAAGGCCCAAAAAGAAATTGCGGCCAAAGGCCATACATACAAGGAGGTAATAACAAGAGCGACTTTATCAAGTAATGGCAAGATCGAGAAGAAATGCTCCAGGTGCGGCAGTGTTTCATCAACAACCACAATCTATAGACCGACTAAGTTTACTCTGTCAACAACGGCTTACACTTACGATGGCGGAATCAAAAAGCCGACAGTAACTGTCAAGAATTCAGCCGGAAGAACACTGGTAAAAGATACCGATTATACTTTGACTTATGCATCCGGCAGAAAGTACGTTGGCAAGTATTCCGTAAAGATTACTTTAAAGGGCAAGTACAGCGGAAGCAAGACTCTGTATTTCAATATCAACCCGCCAAAGACTTCTTTGAACTCATTAACAGCTTCAAGCAAAGGCTTTACAGCGAAATGGTCCAAGAAGACAACACAGGTGACAGGATATCAGGTGCAGTATTCCACAAGCAGCAAGTTCACTAATCCTAAAACTGTGACGATCACCAAGAATTCAACCACTTATAAGAAGATTACTAAGCTGACTGCAAAGAAGAGGTACTATGTAAGGGTAAGAACTTATAAGACGGTAAATTCTGTCAAGTACTATAGTTCATGGAGTAGCTATAAATATGTAACGACCAAATCATAACCACAAAAACCTTCCCCGCGTTTGACGCGGGGAAGGTTTTAATAGCTTGAAAAGTAATTGCATATTTTCATCATCAGCTGCCATTTCATAAGATGATTTGTGCCCAAGGCTGGGTCTTCTAACGCTGTTGATATGATTTGTTAGAAGGGTGATTTCGGTTTGCGTATATGCATTTAATGTTTCCCTTTTGGGATGGCATAGCGAATGGAATGAATTCGTGATTTTTTACGGATTCGGCTTTTCCGTCTGGAAGAAGAAATGCTAACATGACAGAATTTTTTCGGAAGATCATAGTAAGTAGTCTGTTGCCAGAACCTTTGCGTCCGATGACAGTGTCCATTTCCACTACAATATCGGTGTCTTTTGACTCCATATACTTGGTAAAATCCTCGTATGTGCGACCGATACGGCAACTGGAAACATAAGCAGGATTTTTGGATTTAGTGCGTTTGCGCTTGCGATATGTTGTTTTACGACGCAAATCTCTCGTTGGTACAAAGTTTCTTTTCGGCACAACGGTTACAAACATATGGAGGATAATCTGGTTTACTGCAGTGCCGAGCCACATAAGACTTACATAGTTCATGACAATCATACTTTTTACATAAGGCACACGAACGTTTGCAGGCTGTATCTCCACATAAATATTTGCGAGTTCCAGTACATTGCCTAGCTCTTCTACAATTATTTCCATGAAAATGCATAGCAGGTATATGCATACGATTTGCTTTGACCTCATGGGCAATCGTTGATGGATGGCGACCTAATTCTTTGGCGATTTTTTAAAAGAATGGCCACAATGTAACCCCACTTCAATTACAATTCTGTCGGTAAGATCCATTTGCTTTGATATAGGTTTCATAATGATTTAACCTGACTGCAGATAAGGAGTCAGGTTAAATATATCAGAAGATGTGAAAAAGTAAAGTAGATGAGAAAGTTGTTCTGACCACAGGTTTACTTTTTCATTTAAGGGAACATATTTTTTAGTATAAGTTTCAACTGTGGTGGGTCTTCCTTGAAAAAAGGTTAAAATAAGGTTAAAATATAATCGTTAAGTGACAGATTATTTGTCTAAAATAATGAGAAAAGGAAAACAGAGCAAAATGTACAGAAAGAAATCTGAAAAGCATGCATTTCAGCAGTTTGCAGAAGATATAAAGACAGATAATATCAGCAACGTTATGCTGATGTATGGAGTTGAACAGTATCTGATAAAATGGGCAGTTGACTCT
>JAQXLM010000151.1 GCA_029012125.1 Eubacteriaceae bacterium
CTCAAAGAATTCAATGCACAATTTGCTCTTGATATGAATTGTATCAAATCTGTCTTTGAGAAGCAACCTGATGTAGATAAAATTGATCAGTTTCTTGCTGTTCTTACTCCTCGTAAGGTAGACGCGGGCCACTGCATACGGTTCAATAACAAATACTACACGCCTGTTGACGAACAGGGCTGCAGAGCCGATTTCTACAAAGGAACATCTGCAATTGTGATTAAAACTCTTTCCGGTAAGCTCTATGCATCCGTTCATGAAAGAATCTATTGTCTTGATGAAATTCCTCAACATGAGCGAGCTTCAAGATATTTTGATACTAAACAGAAGCAGGAACAGATAAAAGAGCCCATGAAGCGATATATACCGGACATGAGCCATCCTTGGAAGAAAGATAATTTCATGAAATATGTATATGCTATGGTAGGCAACGAAGGAAAATGGATATGTTAATCATACATATATCAGAGAAATGTTTATCCCGCGAAAGGCGCTTTACAATGAGCTGTGGCATGACAGGCTGTACGCCATGGTGGAGGTGCATTACTGTGCTAATGTTATTAATTTTTTTAGACATTTTCAAAAACGATTGACATTTTTTTATATCTTGAATCTGATGTGTTCCGGGTTTACGAAACTGAAAGAGCCGAGTATAATATAGCTGTTAATATTGCCACAAGGCATAATTGTTTTGCAAAGATAAAAACGCAATGTACATTTTCATGTACTAGAGCTGGTAGGTAGCCCGGCCGTCACAGCCTCGCTGTGGTAAGTAACCTGCCCCTCCGGGTTGTCCATTCTTTGCCTTAAAATCATTTGAGGAGGGATAACATGGACAAGATAAGCGGTCAACTGATTGTCTACTTTGATGGAATGTACTGGTCAGGACTATTCGAAAGAATCGAGAACAACAGAAACTGGAACGCCAAGTCAGAAGCCGTGAAAGAAAACGAGCTGAAGAGCAACGAAAATTCCAATTGAAGCAGCAAAAAAAAAAGGGAAAAGCATAAGGGTCACTGATATGTGACCCGGCTTAAACCTGTACCATAAACTGAAATCGAGGAGTTGCCCATGGCTAACGCAATTACATTCACCCGAATTCTACTCAGTATAGGATTGCTGTTCTGCCCTGCTCTTTCGGCAGAATTTTTTATACTCTACCTTGCCGCAGGTTTTACCGACATGATAGACGGAACTGTTGCAAGACGTACAGGAACTGACAGTGAATTCGGTTCCAAACTGGACACCGCTGCAGACTTTGTTTTTGTTACAACATCCTTAATCAAATTATTACCGGTTATCAAAGTTCCCATATTCATATATGTCTGGGTTGGAATAATAGCACTTATAAAACTTATTAACATTGTCTCAGGATATATGATTTCCGGAAAAATCATAGCCGTACACTCAATTATGAATAAACTTACCGGTGCCTGTATGTTTGCTGCTCCTTTTACTTTTGTGGTCTTTGAGCCAAAGTACAGTGCTGTAATCCTCTGCATCATTGCTACCGTTGCGGCAATACATGAAGGATATCTCATCATAACAGACCTACTCTACCAAGCGTAGGTTTTTTCCTTTTTTGGTGTGTGATAAAGTATTTACACAAAGGAGGAATTATACTATGAGATTTACACCTATTGATTTACAGACCTGGCCAAGAGGCCAGATGTTTTACTACTTTTCCAAAATGGCCCCTACAGGTTATTCCCTTACGGTAAATATTGATATTACTGAGCTGATAAAAACCCTTAAAGAAGCAGATATTAAGTTCTTTCCTGCATATCTCTGGCTTGTAACAAGGAATCTGAACAAACAGATAGAGTTTAAAGTAGCTGAAAAAGACGGAGTCCTTGGGTATTTTGATACTTTGACGCCTTTATATGCAAGTTTTCATGAAGATGACCATACTTTTTCTCTGATGTGGACGGAATATGCAGACAGTTTTTCTCATTTCTATAGGACATATGAAGAGAATCGGAAGCTGTTCGGCTGCAATCATGGCGTTCTTTGTCAGCCACAGACTCCGCCACCGGCAAACGCTTACACGGTTTCCTCCGTTCCATGGATAAGCTTTGACCATTTTGCGGTTCACAGCTACGAGAATAAGCCTTACTTTTTCCCTTCTGTAGAGGCGGGAAAGTTCTATGAGAAGGAGGGTCGCATCATTCTGCCTCTTTCAATTACCTGCCATCATGCCACCACAGACGGATATCATGTGAAGGAATTTCTGACATCACTACAGGAGGACATAATAAACTTCGGGCAGTATCTGTAAACAATTCAACATCCACCTCTCCTCATTTATATTGATTTATTAAGGTCAGAATGATATAATAGTG
>JAQXLM010000152.1 GCA_029012125.1 Eubacteriaceae bacterium
CGTACTTCTTTTGTTCGTTCATTGTTAGATTAACCTTTCTGATAATGTCCACCTCGCTTTCACAAGCTAGTGTAACATATTTTATCTACTTAAGACATTTTCTCTTGCGATATATTAAGACATTATCATATGCGAATCAGACTACCTATTTTCACTCGACAAAATTTTCTTGTATATTCATCGGGTTTATGGTAAAATCGCAGGGACACTGTGCCTGATCGGAATTGAGGGCTCAGGTTTTGCATTTACATTAGATAAAAAAGGAGGAACGTATTGATGTATTTGGAGGAATACATCATACAGGAAAAATATGAAGGAATTAATGGATACCCTTGTTAAAATCACTGACAGCTTTGACGGATGGCTGTACAGTAATATTCTTTTCTGGGCTTTGATAATCGTGGGCATATTCTTCAGCTTCAGAACCAAGTTTGTTCAGCTGAGACTGCTGCCTGAAGGAATCAGAGTTTTGACAGAAAAAAGCCATGATGGAGGAATGTCATCCTTCCAGGCTTTGATGATTGCCACTGCATCCAGAGTAGGAACCGGTAATATTGCCGGTGTTGCAACAGCAATTGTATCAGGAGGTCCCGGCGCTGTAATCTGGATGTGGATTATGGCTATTATCGGAGGAGCATCTGCATTTATTGAATCTACGCTGGCTCAGATTTATAAGAGACCGGACGGAGAAATATTTAAGGGCGGACCTGCATACTACATCGAAAGAGCTATGAAGGCAAGATGGCTGGGAATTATTTTTGCAATTCTGCTGATTTTGACATTCGCATTCGGATTTAACGGCCTGCAGGCTTATAATATCGCATCTTCACTGGAACACTATGTGGGAGATTCATATGCAATAGCCGCACTGATTACAGGAGTGGTTCTGGCAGTTATTTCCGCATTCCTGTTCTTCGGTGGTGCGCACAAAATCAGTGTTGTATCATCTGTGCTTGTTCCTATTATGGCATGCATTTACATTATTATCGGACTGGTTATCACGTTTATGCATATCGGAGAGCTTCCTGCAATCTTTGGGGAAGCATTAAGACAGGCTTTTGACTTCCAGGCAATCGTTGGCGGTTTTGCCGGATCCTGCGTGGTATGGGGAGTTAAGCGTGGTCTTTTCAGTAACGAGGCAGGTATGGGTTCTGCGCCTAATGCTGCCGCATCTGCAGATGTAAGCCATCCTGTAAAACAGGGACTGGTACAGGTAGTATCGGTTTTCATAGATACGATCATCATCTGCTCAACTACAGTATTTATCGTTCTTGCAACTAATCAGTACACAGTTGGCGGAGACCTGAACGGAATTCCACTTGTGCAGAGATCCGTGCAGTCTGCCTTCGGCGAAGTAGGCGTAGCGATTATCACAATTTCAGTTGCGCTGTTTGCCTTCACTTCACTGATCGGAAACTACTTCTACGCTGAAGCCAACATCAAATTCATCAGCGAGAAGAAGAGCGTTATGACCGGCTTCAGAATTCTTGCGGTGCTTATGGTATTCGTAGGAGCCAACCTGAACCTGCAGCTTGCATGGAACCTTGCGGACATCATCATGGGATTCATGGCAATCGTAAATATTATCGCAATGTTCGCCCTTGGCGGCATCGCAATTCGCGCTCTGGACGACTACACTTCACAGCGTAAAGAGGGCCTGGATCCGGTGTTCAAAGCATCAAATATTGGACTGGACAATACGGATGTTTGGAAGTAAAATAGAATAAGTTTGAGCTGTGTTTCTGCTATGAACTGGCAAGAACACAGCTTTTTTAATTGAGTCTTATGAATTATTCTTTTTGTGGAGGTAATGATGAAGATAAAAGGTCATGAAATCAAAGGTGCCATTTTTGACGTTGACGGAACACTGCTGGACACAATGCCTATGTGGTCGACCGTAGGCGTAGGATATCTGGCGGAGAGAGGCATAGAGGCGGAGCCTAATCTGCCGGAAATTCTTTTTGCCACCACTACGGAGATGGCCTCTGAATATATGAAGGAAAGATACGGACTTACGGAAACGGTGGAGGAAATCAGGGACGGCATGAACGCCATAGCTGAGAGGGCCTATGCAAACACGGCTCAGTTTAAGGCCGGTGCTGCAGAGTTTCTGGACCTGCTGAAGGAGGAAGGCATTCCAATGGCCATCGCCACTTCTACAGACCATCACTGCATCAAAGCTGCCATGGACCGACTTGGCTATTCTGACTATTTTGTTACCATGTTGTCCGCGGCGGACGTAGGCGCGCCGAAATCGGAGCCTAAGATTTTCCGGGAGGCGATTGAGGCGCTAGGATCGGAGCCGTCCGAAACATGGGTCTTTGAGGACGGCTACTATGCTATGCAGACGGTGAAGCCACTGGGAATGAAGATTCTGGGGATTTATGATGCACAGAGCCACGGTGACCAGGAGGATATCAAAGACATTTCAGACGTATACATTAAGGAATTCACAGAGTTATTATAGGGGATTAGGTTTTACATTATTTAAAAAACAAGTTATATCAGGGTAGTAATAGAAAATGAGTAAGATAATCAATGTAGAGTATTCAACAATTCAGGGTAGCTACTGGATGATTTACGGCGTAATATGCAGCTTTGCATCCGTGTATCTGCTGGCTAAGGGTTATACAAATTCGGAAATAGGAGTAATACTGGCAGTTGCCAATGTTTTATCAGTGGTGGTTCAGCCGCTGGTTGCTGACTTTGCTGACCGGTCAAAGAGATTTTCCCTAATTGGCCTGTCTCAGATGATGACAGTCCTTCTGATGGTTCTTACAGTGGGAATGTTCATCTTTCAGAAAAAAACTTTGGCCCTTTCGGTTATATTCATAATGATAGTTGCCTGGCTTACCACACTGCAGCCTTTATTCAATTCATTGAACTTTAAGCTGCAGGAGGCGGGACTGAAGGTGAGCTTTGGAATCGCCAGAAGTATGGGTTCTCTGTTCTATTCCGTTTTGATGGCATTCCTGGGAACTCTTGTTGAGAACAACGGAATCGGAGTTCTGCCTGTTACGGGAGAAATCGTTATGGCTATGCTTCTTGCCAGCCTTGCTTTGACCAAATACCACTACAGTAAGGCAAAAGGACGATTGGTGGCTGAAGACTTTGATGCTTTGGAGGCTGAGAACAATGGCGTGGAGGCCGAGAGCAATGCTTTGGAGGCTGAGAACACTAATGGGCCTGTGGCTGAAGAGGACATAAATCTGGCTGAGTTTATTCGTCGAAACAAAGTATTTTTCGTTCTGAACCTGGGGGTTCTGGGTGTGTACTTCAGCAATGCTATTCTGAACAACTATACTATGCAGATTGTTGCTGCTGTCGGCGGTACCAGCGAGGATATGGGAAGAGTATTCTCTTTGATGGCTTTTCTGGAGATACCGACCATGCTCTTCTTTGATGTACTGCGAAAAAAATTCAGCTGCCGCTCTATGCTGAAGGTTGCGGGCATCATGTTCGTGGTAAAAATCGGGGTAATGCACATGGCAAAATCCGTTGCCATGATTCTGGCGGCTCAGTTCCTGCAGCTGTTTTCCTTTGCTCTGTTCCTGCCGTCCATGGTTCATTTCATTAACGAGATAATGAGTCCGGGGGAGGCGATCAAAGGTCAGGCCCTTTACACCACAATGATCACCGTAAGCACTGTAATTGCAAGCATAGTGGGTGGTGTACTGCTGGATCTTTACGGAGCAAAGATGCTGACTCTGGTTGGCACACTGGTTACGGCCGCAGGCGCAGCTATCGTGGTCGGAAGTGTAGATAAGGTAAAAACACGGCTTTAGATGCCGAGTTTACGGAAATATAAGGCAATACAAAAGGTCAGGAGTCGGAACTGTATCCGGTCACCTGACCTGTTTTATTTTGATTATTTTCCGGAGTAGTCTTTATCGTAATTGATAACTACAAAATACGCCGGGTCGATTTCTCTGACTGCATTCTGGAAGGCAGAGTGTATTTCCTTATTAGTTAGGGTACAGTTATGAGCGACTACCACATCAAAGATTATGTTTGTGTGGGTTTTGCCGGGAACAACGCGAAGATCGTGGATGTTTTTCACACCTTCCATTGCTGCTGCCGTTTTTGCTGTAACCTCAATCATCCGGCTCACCAGGGGATCGTTGAATTTAATCGGATCCAGGTGGCAGGTCAGATGTATGTGAAGCTTTTTGCTCAAAGTCATTTCAATGTTGTCTATCAGATCGTGGCTTTCCATAATGTCCGCATCTCCGTCTACTTCTATATGAATGGACGCGTAGATTCTGCCGGGACCGTAGTTGTGTACCATCAGATCGTGAGTTCCGTACACTCCTTCATAGGCCATAGCCATTTCATGGATGCTGTCAACAAGTCCGGGATCCGGAGCTTCACCGAGAAGTGGGCTGACAGTTTCCTTTACCAGTCCGATGCCTGACCATATGATGAACAAAGCTACCAGACATCCCATATATCCGTCAATCTGCAGGTTGAAAACTTTGCCGATGATGACGCTCAGAAGAACCACCGAGGTTGAAATTACGTCGTTTCTGCTGTCTGCTCCTGTTGCAATCAAAGCAACGGAATTGATTCGCTTTCCTATGTTGATATTGAAAAGAGCCTGACAGATTTTGATGACGATTGCCAGTGCCAGAACGACTACAAGGGTAATGCTGAAATCAAGGGGTTCCGGATTAATAACCTTTTCAACGGAGGATTTCAAAAGCTCTACACCTACCACAACTATTAAAACTGAGACAATCATGCCGGATATGTACTCAATTCGGGCGTGGCCGTAAGGATGATCCTCGCTTTCCGGCTTTGATGACAGCTTGAACCCCAGAAGAGTAATGATTGAAGATGAAGCATCGGCCATATTGTTTATTCCGTCGGCTATAATGGCAATGCTTCCCGCAACTATTCCGATAAGAATTTTGGCTACGCACAGTATTACGTTAGAGATAATGCCCACCACACCGGCAAACTTGCCGTAGGCCTCTCTTACCTGAGGGTCAGATGTATTTTCGTGATTCCTGACAAAGGTCTTGCAAAGAAGTTCTATCATTTGTCGGCCTCCATAGCTGCCTCAATTGCTTTAACCAGCTGGTCGGGACATGATGTGCTCTTGAAGCCGCAGCGTGTGCCTTCCAGCTTTTCTTTTATCTGGCCGTAGCTCATGCCCTTTACCAGGGAGGAGATGCCCTTCAGGTTGCCGTTGCATCCACCGACAAATTCTACATCCTTAAGTATGTCGCCGTCCATTTCTACGTTGATGTAGGCAGCGCAAACGCCTTTCGTTTTGTAACTGTATGCCATTTAATTACCTCTTTCTTTCTTGAATTTTTTCTATTTGCTCTCAATATGAATATTGGAAAATTTTGACGATTTTCAATTGGCGTGTTACAGTATAACATAAAAGAATTTCGGTAACAAGGTTATAGTCGTGGCTTTCGGAGAAAAAAACACAGTTTTTTGAAACTTTTTTAAAAAACATGTTGACAAGCCTTATATGAAATGGTATTATAAACGAGCGTCAAACGACGAAACATAAAAATATGCACCATTAGCTCAGTTGGTAGAGCACCTGACTCTTAATCAGGGTGTCCACGGTTCGAGCCCGTGATGGTGTACCAGCATGAAGACAACCGAGAATTCGGTTGTCTTTTTTCAGTATGCCTGGCATGCCGAAATCAAGTGACGGACATGGCGTTTGCGTCGTGAAATGCCGCAAACAGACATATATAACATCAAAATCGGCACGTAACGCCGCAAACAGCATAATTTCAAAAGGTTTGCGGCAGAGCTGGACTTCGGAACCGGCCCCCAAATCGCTTAAACCCTTGTAATATGTGTATGACGGACACGTTGTTACATATTTTAACAGTAAGAAAATGGTAAAATGCCGCATCCCTTGAGTTATCAATGTGTTTGCGGCATTTTCTTGTTATTGGCAACAAGATGACTGACTCCAAACAGATTAGACTTGCCGCATTCTATCAATAATATGCATGTTTGAGGCGTTACGCGCCGTGCAAGGCTCTTTTTGACGTGCACCCCAAAAAGTAGAGACTTGAAAAGTATGATATACTATAGATAATATGGAGGTGCACAATGGAAAGATCACGTTATTCTAAATCACTTAAACTACAGGTTGCAAAAGAAGCTGCAAGGTTAGAAAACAGGGGCCTTGAGCATATCATTGCAAAAAAGTACAATATCAAACCCTGGACAGTAATCAAATGGAGAGATCACTTTCTGGAAGTTGGAGAAGAC
>JAQXLM010000153.1 GCA_029012125.1 Eubacteriaceae bacterium
GTTCACACATATGCGGCAATGTCTGATTCCAAGTATATAGATTATCAGGCAGGCAGTGAAACTGCAAGAAGCGGACTTATCGCTGAGCTGGTTAATGTTGATAACGTTTCGGGTGCAGGCGGTCTGAATGTAATCGCTGAAATGAGTATCGAAAAGATGGTAATAGACGCTGATTACATCGGTACTCTTAAGCATCTTGAAAAGGGAATCCGCTTTGATGACGAAAGCATTGGAGCTGACCTTCTGCTAAAGGTTGGATCAGCAGGAAACTTCCTGAATCAGAAGCACACAATGAAGAATTTCAAGAAGGAACAAAATCTTAAGAATGTTACTTTCAACTATGGTGAAAGAGCTAACTGGAATAAGGAAGGTAACTGGTCAGTATCAGACAAGGCTCGAGAATATGTAAGCAAGATCGCTGAACAGGATATCTGCCCATTAGACGAAGAGAGAACCAAGGCTCTGGAAGAAGCTTTTGTGGAAGTATGCTTAGACGCTGGTCTGACAAAGGAAAAAGCTGAAGAACTGATTCAGATTTACAAGGAAGCATAATCAGAGTTGATAATGTTGGGGGCTCTGGTATAGGGGTCGGAGTCGTCAATATTATATATTTATTTAATTGAAATTATTGACTAAAACTCAAAACAAGAAAGGAAAAATACAAATAATATCCCTATAAGTTATTTGTATAAGGAAAGCTATGGGTAAAAAAGTTCCTATGTGGCAAATCTTAATTTGCGTAGTATTCACATTAGGCTCAATCATCTACTCCATTTTCTTCAGCTACGGCGAAGCACACATGCCTCTGATTCTGTCAGCAGCATTAGTAGCTCTTGTTGGAGCTCTGAATGGTTGGAAATGGGCTTATATGGAAAAAGGTATGATTACAGGAATCAGCCGTTCTATGCAGGCTAATCTAATTCTTTTGATGGTAGGTCTTCTGCAGGCTACATGGAAAGCAGGCGGAATTATTCCTACAATGATCTACTACGGATTAGATATCCTTAACCCATCAATCTTCTTAGTAACTGCATGTCTGTTATGCTCCGTCGTATCACTATGTATCGGAAGCTCATACACAGTTGCAGGTACAATCGGTGTTGCTATGATCGGTATTTCCGTAGGTCTGGGCGTAAACCCTGCAATGACTGCAGGTGCTGTAGTATCAGGCTCATATTTCGGAGATAAGATGTCACCACTGTCAGATACTACTAACCTGGCACCGGCTGTATCAGGATCAAACGTATTCGATCACATCCGTCATATGGTTTACACTGTAACACCTTCATACATTATTGCACTGGTAGTATTCTTTATCTTAGGAAGAAAAGCAGCTGCAGAAAGTGGTTTCACAATGGAAATGAAAGAAATCATCCAGGCAGAAATCCAGAATGAATTTACAGTAAACGTATTCTTATTACTTCCTGTAGTATTCCTTCTTGCTGCTATCGTTATTAAGATTCCTGCACTTCCTGCAATGTTTGCAGGTGTAGTTATGGGTATGATCTGCATGCTGTTCGTTCAGGATATTCCGTTTGCAGATCACTTCAGCATCATGCACTATGGTTATGAATCAATCAGTACTGTACAGCTGACAGATGACTACACTGTAGGAAGCATCATCGGCGGTGGTGGATTCGACGGAATGCTTTGGACTGTATCCATCGTACTTTGCTCCATGTCCTTCTCAGGTGTTCTTGAAGCAACAGGAATGCTGGGACAGATTGCAGATGGAATCCTTAAGGTTGCTAAGAACAGAGGATTACTTGTTCTTACTACTATCTTCTCATGTATCTTCATCAACCTGCTTTGCGCAGACCAGTATCTTGCAATCATCCTACCTGGAAGAATGTACAAGACTGCATTTGAAGACAGAAAACTTAAGGCTAAGAATCTGTCAAGATGTCTGGAAGACTCAGCTACTCTGACATCACCATTGATTCCATGGAACGTATGCGGAGCTACAATGACAGGCTTCTTGGGAGTAAATACAGTACAGTACGCTAAATACGCTGTTCTGAACTACATCAATCCTCTTGTTTCAATTATCTACGGCTTCATCGGATTTACAATGGAAGAAATGACAGATGAAGAATATGAAAAGATATTGTAAGAAAGAAGAATAGAACAGGAAGCAGCTTTAAGAGAAATGGAAGCTTAATTTTCGAATTTCAATTGACTACAAAAACAATAAAAGAAGGATCCTTGACGGGTCCTTCTTCTGTTTTATTCTTATTTGAAATTTTCGTAAGCATGTTCATTTTTCCAGGCTTTAGGAGTTGTTCCCATTATTTTCTTGAA
>JAQXLM010000154.1 GCA_029012125.1 Eubacteriaceae bacterium
GAACGAAGGGATTGAATAACATGGACATGCAGTCAAATTTCATTATTAGATTCTCCTTTTTGATTTTCGCAGGGAGATGATCCTACAAGAAGGATTATATCTTATGCAAATAATAATTACTATGTTATATGACGGGAAAAAACATTTGAAATTGTTTCTTTTTTGTACACCGTTGCATAAAATGTAAAATTATGGTAATATGTTGGAAGCGTTGACATTCCAACGATTTACTGCTTTAATACAATACAGAGGTGAGAACATGACAACTACAGTGATTTTAATAATAAAATGTTTATCTGCTATTCTGGCAGGCATATTTCAGGGTAACGGAGCTGTATTTTTATTCAACAAAATGCCGGCAGAATGGCTTTGTGAATATGACGAAAAACCCTGTGAGGAACTGCTGGATCCATACACTCAGAGGGTAAAAAGCTACCCATGGAAATATATTTTTACCATGTTCTTTGTAGTGCTGAATATCAGACTGGTAACGGACGATATTCAATTTGCTGTGGCAGCTTCCTGTGTAATCTGGCTGCTGCTGGAGATAGCCATAGCTGATATCAAATACCGAATTATTCCTGATCAGCTTGTTCTGCTGCTTGCTGTAAGTGCTTTGGGTTTTGTAACATTTCACAATGATTACAAAGAATGCCTGTGGGGAGGACTGTTTGGTCTGGGCGTAATGCTGCTGGTGGCCGTTCTGGGCAAAATCACATCCAGAAGAGAGGCTATCGGTGGTGGAGATATCAAACTGTTTGCCTCACTGGGCCTGATCTGTGGACTATACGGAATTCTTGCAGTATTCGTTCTGACAACTTTGATAAGTGGGGCGCATCTGGTAGCTTTGATGCTTATGAGAAAAAAGAAACCGGGGGATACTGTTGCCATGGGACCGTACATCGCTGTAGCGACAGGCGTATATTTAGTTTTCCTTTGGGGATATGAACAAATTCTTTATATCTAGATTTTGTTGTGATATAATGTTGGAAATACGATTAGAAGGAGACAGTATGATTTCAAGCAAACAGAGAAGCTTTTTGAGGGGGCTGGCACAGAGAACCGACGCCACCGTATATATTGGAAAACAAGGGATTACAGAGAACGTAATCAAGGAAATTGACACAGGACTTGAATGCAGAGAGCTTGTAAAGATAAAAATACAGGAGGGCTGCATGCTTCAGCCTAAGGACGTTGCCAACGATATGGCTGAGAAGCTGGGCGCGGAGTTTGTACAGGCAATCGGACACAAGTTTGTCCTATACAGAGAGTCTAAAGACAATAAACAGATAGAATTGCCGAGAAGATAGTAAATGATAAGAAATATTCTTTTGACAATAGAATATGACGGAACCAACTTTAACGGATGGCAGAGACAGCCTGAGGTGAGAACCGTACAGGGTGAGCTGGAAAAGGTTTTGTCCAAGGTGTGCGGCACTCCTGTTCAGCTTAACGGGACAAGCCGTACCGATGCGGGAGTACATGCTTTGGGGCAGAGGGCCTCGTTTAAAGGGGATTTTGGCATACCTACGGACAGGATAAAGTATGTGGTCAACAATATGCTGGACGGTGGAATGAACAGCAGGACCAAATGCAGCGATGTTCATATTGTAGATGTTAAGGAGATGCCGGAGAACTTCCACGCCAGGTTTGATTCTAAAGGAAAGAAATACCGCTACATTGTGGAGATGGATGAGCAGGCTGATATTTTCCGACGCAACTACTGCTATCACGTAAAGACTCCTCTGAATGTTGAGCTTATGAGAGAGGCTGCCGGGATGATCGAGGGAACTCATGATTTTGCGTGCTTTCAGGCTGCAGGAGGAAATGTAAGGGAAACTACGGTCAGAACTATTCACAAGCTGGAAATAATCCGTAATGAAAAGGATTTGTGGATTGAGGTTTCAGGAGACGGATTCCTTTACAACATGGTCAGGATAATAGTGGGTACTCTTGTTGAGGTAGGACAGGGTAAAATCAGGCCTGAGGAAATAAGGAGCATTATCTCATCCTGTGACAGACAGAATGCCGGACACACTGCACCGGCAGAAGGCCTTTATCTGGTGGAAATATACTATTAGAAGTTTTAATAGAAGTATTAATGGAAGAATAACTGAAGAATAAGGTTTTGCAGAATTCGAAAGAGAGGAAATGTTTTATGGAGGGAATCAAAAGACCAAGCTGGGATGAATATTTTATGGGTATGGCCAAGCTTACAGCAGAGAGATCCACATGTCTGAGAAGACAGGTTGGAGCTGTAATCGTTAAAGACAAGCACATAATTGCAACAGGCTATAACGGAGCTCCGAGAGGACTGACTCATTGCGATGAGAGAGGCGGCTGTCTCAGACAGGAGCTTGGTGTTCCTTCAGGGCAGAGACATGAGCTTTGCAGAGCCCTTCACGCAGAGCAGAACGCTATAATCCAGGCGGCTACTCTGGGTCAGAGCATTGAAGGTGCTACTATATACATAACACACCAGCCTTGTGCAATCTGTTCAAAGATGATAATAAACGCAGGAATTAAGAGGGTTGTAGTTAATGAGGGTTATCCTGATGAGCTGGCTCTTGAGTTCCTGGAAGAGGCCGGACTGAAAATTATAATGATGGAATAAAGGAATAGAGTGGGTAATTATGATTGACGCTTTTACTTTGATAACAACATTTATAGTATCCTTTGTGGTTGCTTTGCTGTTTACACCTGTATCCATAAAGGTTGCACATCTTATCGGAGCGGTAGATATTCCGACAGATGACAGACGTATGCATACTAAGGCTATGCCGAGATTCGGAGGAATGGCTATTTTCATCGGAACGATGACATCTCTTTGCATCTTTGCAATAGATAATAAGAGCATTTTCCCGGTTATTGTAGGTGGTGCACTGATTTATGCTTTGGGGGTTGCAGACGATTTATGCTGCCTCAACGCTAAGGTGAAGTTTGGAATCCAGACCTTGATAGCAATACTGATGTATGCTATGGGTCTGCGAATTAAGTTTATTGCAAACTATTTTGGATCGGGTCATATTTATTTTGCAAGTGCGATATGCTTTATCGTAACGGTAATCTGGATAGTGGGAATAACCAATACCATCAATCTGGTTGACGGACTTGACGGACTGGCTGCCGGCGTTGCTTCAATAGCGGGACTGGCAGTTGCCTACGTAGCATATATTCATGGCAATACAAACGGAATGATGATCGTATGTCTTGCTATGCTGGCTGTGGCAGGAAGCTGTTTAGGCTTTCTTCCGTTCAATTTCTATCCGGCAAAGACCTTTATGGGTGACGGAGGCTCCCTTTTCTTAGGCTTTATGATGGCCACCTTGTCTGTGGTCGGGCCACTGAAGAGGTCTACAGTCATTGCAGTTGTTGTACCGGTACTGGTTCTGGGAATCCCGATTTTCGATACAGCCTTTGCTATTCTGAGAAGACTTGTAAACAGAAGGCCTATTATGGAGGCTGACAAAGGTCATCTGCATCACAGACTGATGCAGTCAGGCTACGGTCAGAGAAGAGCGGTTCTGATGCTATACGGAATATGTGCTATTATGGGCATGGCAGCTGTTCTTGTGAGCCGTGAGCTGTACAAGGATGCCTTCGTGCTTGGAGCAATAGCGGCAGTATATCTGTACGTATTCCTTACTGACCCTAATCACAAAATGCCTCATATCAAGGCGGTAAATATTGCATCTGAGGAGAAAAAACAGGAGAGATTACAACGACAAAAGGAGAAATCAGAGCAGAATGGAACTCAAGAATGATTCTGTGACACTTGACGATAGACAATTATATAAGAAATTGGCAAAGATAGCTCTACCGATATCAATCCAGGGAGTAGTTTCGGCTACTCTCGGTTTGATTGACAACCTTATGGTAGGATTTTTGGGAGAAAGCGAGTTGGCGGCCGTAGGAATTGCCACTCAGATATTTTTCATTCACTACCTGCTGATGTTTGGATTCACAAGCGGAACAGCCACCTTCGTAGCTCAGTTTTACGGAGCCAGGGACCATTCCAACATCAAGAAGGTTGTAGGATTTGCCATAACCGTTGCCATGGCAGTGGGAATATGCTTCTTCATTTTCAGCTACTTCTTCACTGATAGTCTTCTTCACATATATACGGATAGCACACAGCTTATAGAGATGGCCAAGCCTTATGTGAAGATCGGGACAGTAACGTTTTTCTTTGCATCGGTATCCATCCCACTGGAAATGGCTTTCAAGGCTACTCAGCAGACCAGGGTTCCTATGGTGATAAGCATAGTTGTTTTTACAACAAACACATCTCTGAACTATGTGTTTATTTTCGGAAAATTCGGTGCACCGGCTATGGGAATTGCCGGCGCTGCATTGGGAACTGCTGTTGCGAGAGGCTTGGAGATGATGATTGCATTAGCTTTTCTCAACAGAAAATCCAATGTATTCAGGGGACATATCAAAGAGTTTTTCGGCTGGGAAAAGCAGATGGTCTTTCGCATTGCCAAAAATGCTGCACCGACTACGATCAATGAGGTGCTGTGGGCAATAGGTCAGTCCATGTATGTGGCTGCCTTTGCAAGAATAGGTACTACAGCTTACGCCTCCTATCAGGCGGCATCATCCATAAACAGCATTTTTTCATTTGCAGCTTTCAGCATCGGAGATGCTGCACTGATACTGGTTGGAGAAAAATTGGGAGAAGGAAAACCTGAGGAAACATATATCCTTGGAAAGAAGCTGCTGAAAGTCGGAACGATTTTCGGAGGCATAGTGGGACTGCTTTTGGTTGCCGCTGCAAAACCTATGGCCAATCTCTTCAATCTTACAGACACAGGCAAGGAATACACCTTCCTTATTCTGGTGGTTTACGGTCTGCTAATGTGGCTGTCATTATTTAACGGTATCAACATTACGGGAAATCTACGTGGAGGTGGAGATACCACCTTTGCAATGCTGGCAGAATCCAGCTGCGTGTGGTTTGTAGCCGTTCCACTTGCATTTGTTTCAGCACTGGTACTGAAAGTTCCAATTTATATTGCTGTTCTTATCGTAAAACTTGAGGATGTGGTAAAGTCGATTATTCTGGCTAAGAGATTTGTTTCAAAGAAATGGGTTAACAATGTAATACATGATTTATAAGGTACGAGACCTTGGAATCTATAAAAAGCCTCCCGGATGTTGATCTTCCGGGAGGCTTTTGGCAGTATGACAAATTAGGCTTGCGACGGAGCTTGCGGCTGGGACGCCGCAAACGTACTAAAAACATAAGACTTGCGGCAATTCGTGGCGCAAAAGAACCTATCCTGTTTACTTTGCGGCGTTTGAATGAAAGGATTAAAACATTCATAGAAAAAGTATCAAAACATTCATAGAAATAGGCCGATAGTCTACAAGAAAAGCCAAATCAAAACTCCCTCAACGCGTGGGGTAAGGGAGTTTACATCTGCATATTGGATTCAAACTATAACTAAATGTTGATTTCGCCTTCTGCGACGATTACCGCAGTACCACCCACCTTAATCAGGCAAGCATCCTCTGTGGCATTGATTTCGGTAAGAATAACGGAAGGACGATCCATCTTGTCCCCCTGTCTGATTTTGCATTTTGACTGACCATCTATCAGTCCGTTCAGGTATAAGTAATAAGTTAACGCAGCATTAGCGGTACCTGTTGCTGCTTCCTCATCAATATCATAAAGAGGAGCGAAGTTTCTTACATGCGCAGTTACGCCTTCCTCAGTATCCAGCGTAAAGGCATGAACTCCGGTAACCTCATATCTCTTGGAAAGGGCGGAAAGAGCCTTCATGTTAGGTGCTATTGCATCGAGATCCTCACGTGTAGCAACAGGCATCATAATATCAGGAAGGCCTGTGGATACAAGCTTAGGCAGAAGAGATATCTTAGCAGGATCATACTCCGCACCCATAACGTCATACAATTCCGTAATATCAGGGATTTCATTGATTGTGGCAATCTCTACAGGTGTAGCCATATCCATCATTACGAATCCGTCTATAAGCTGAATATTCAAATCACCGGCAAGGGTATGATTAATGCATACACAGTCCTTGCTTATTTTACCGAGATGAAGCAGGGCAACAAAGCTTGCAATTGTTGCATGACCGCATAAATCAACTTCTGCAGCCGGTGTGCAGTATCTTATTTTAAATTCGTTTTCACCCAGCTGTTTGATAAAAGCAGTTTCGGAATAACGTAGTTCGGCAGCGGTTTTTATCATTACATCTAATTCGGGAAAGTCAGTGCCTTCCGGTAGTACAACAACACCTGCCGGATTTCCGCCAAATATGGTTTCAGTAAAGGCATCGACCACTAAATATTTCATCTTATTGTCACCTCCGAAATAATCGTATATCCATAGTATATCGCTAAAAATGATTGTATGCAAGATATTAAAATGATATACTATTAAATTGGAGGAATGTGACATGAAGGTTTTTGATATTGAACCGGTTAAATACATAGATGGGAAGCTGTTTCTGCTTGATCAGACAAGGTTGCCGGGAGAGGAAATATATGAGGAAATGCTGACCGCAGAAGATGTGTGGGATGCGATTTACAAGCTTAAGGTCAGAGGAGCACCTGCAATAGGAGTTGCAGCTGCATACGGGCTGTGCATATCGGTGCGAGATTTTCAGGGAAGCATGGAGGAGTTCGGACATGAACTGAAGCGGATGAAGGATTATCTCATCAGCTCCAGACCGACAGCAGTAAACCTGGAATGGGCTGTTGAACGCATGTATGGTAAGCTGAAGACCGAAGCAGGCCTCAGCCCCCGGATGACAGTGGAACAGGCCAAGGCCATACTGGAAGAGGAAGCTGATAAGATCAAAGCCGAGGATATAGAGTCATGCAGGAGCATGGGTGTTCATGGACTGGAGCTTTTGAAACCGGGAATGGGAATCCTCACTCACTGTAATGCGGGAACCATAGCCACAGCAAAGTATGGAACCTGCCTGGCACCTATATATCTGGGACATGAAAAAGGCTATGACTTTAGAGTTTTTGCTGACGAAACCAGACCCCTCCTCCAGGGTGCAAGGCTGACATCATGGGAGCTTTCCAAAGCAGGTATTAATGTAACCCTTATCTGTGATAACATGGCATCCCTCGTAATGAGAAACGGATGGATAGATGCTGTTGTGGTAGGCTGCGACCGAATGGCGGCAAATGGAGACGGTGCCAACAAAATAGGCACCTCCGGAGTTGCTATTCTGGCAAAGGAATACGGAATTCCTTTCTATATGTTTGTACCGACGTCGACTATTGACCTGAACACTCCAACAGGTGATGACATCAACATAGAGCTTCGTAAAGGTGAAGAAATATATAAGATGTGGTACAGGGAGCCTATGGCACCTGAAGGCATCAAAACCTATAACCCTGCCTTTGACGTTACACCGGCAAAATACATAAC
>JAQXLM010000155.1 GCA_029012125.1 Eubacteriaceae bacterium
AAAACTGCCAGTACTTTAATCGGTCCCGTAAACTGTGGCGGCATAACATCCCCTCCCTTCGTCTTTAAGTAAAAGAACATTTGTTCGTATTTGTATTATACACCTTAACAGGAATAATTCAAGGAAATTCTACATGTATACACAGATGTCTTTTCTCTGTTGGCTTTGATTACCCTATAGGTTTGCATTTACATAATCGAAAAGCATGGGTATAATATAATCATGTATTTTATTCATAGGAGGAGCTTCAATGCAGATATATTATTTTACAAGAACAGGAAGAAGCAAGGCAATTGCTGATCAATTAGCAGCTCGATACAATACAACCGCAAGAAAAATCGATGACTTCAGAAAATGGGACGGAAAGCTGAATTATCTGAAAGCCGGAGCAATGGCTATGAGTGGCAAATCTATTCTGGCCGGATATATTGAACCGGATTATGACGATGACATCGTGGTAGTTTTCCCTCTATGGGCAGGAACCATGCCACCGGGAGTAAGGATGTTTGTAGAGTCAGTGGGAAAAGAAAACATAACCGCTGTCATTACGTCTTTGGGAAGCACCATGAAGAAAAGAGACGGATTTAAGAAAATCATTGATTTGGTAGGAGATGATATTTCCGCACCTGAGACACTGTAAACCAGACACAATACATAGCAGGAGGATGGTAATGAATTATTCAGAAGTACTGGAAAATGCAAGAAAGAATATCGGGCCAAAATGTAAAGCATGTCCTGTTTGTGATGGACTCGCCTGCGGAAACACTCTTCCGGGTCCGGGTTCTAAGATGCCGGGAAACGGTGCCAACGACAATTATAATGCCTGGAGAAGAATTAAGCTTAATATGGACGTAATAGTTCCAAATACACCAATTGATACATCTGTGGACTTCTTTGGGAAAAAACTGTCTTTTCCACTGGTATCAGGTCCCATAGGTTCAATTAGAAAGCAGTATAACCCAACTGACGACATTCGCGATTTTAACGATAAGTGTATGGCCGCATGCGAAAGCAGAGGGCTTTTACATTTTTACAGCACCGGACTGGAAACAGAAGTTCAGGAAGCCAACGAGAAAACTCGCATTCTTCGTGGAAATTGCGGCGTTCCAATCATTAATCCAGAGGAGGATGAGAGCATAATCGCCCAGATGAATCGCTGCAACGAGGATCTTTCGCCTGTTGCAATAGGGGTTGTTGTCGACAGCGCAGGTCTTCCTCATCTTAAGGCATGTAACGGTTCAGGAGGAACAAAGTCTATAGAGCAGCTTCGCATGCTAAAGGAAAAATCTAATGTGCCTTTTATCGTCAAAGGCATCATGACAGCCTCAAGTGCACTGAAAGCAATTGAAGCAGGAGCAGATGCGATTATCGTTTCAAATCATGGCGGAAGAGTTTTGTCTGATACCCCTGCAACTGCAGAAGTACTGGCAGAAATCGTAGATGCAGTAGATAAGCGTGCTATGGTAATCGTTGATGGCGGCATACGCTCAGGTATAGATCTTTTCAAGGCATATGCTCTTGGAGCCGATTTGTGTCTGATTTGCAGACCTGTTTTAGTTTCATACTACGGTGCAGGGCAGGAAGGCATGGAATGCTATTTTGATAAACTGCTTGCCGAGCTGAAAGACACCATGTATATGTGTGGTGCAAGAAAAATCTCAGATATTAACAGGAGTATGATAAGAACTTCCCTATAGATGACGGAGACACGATATGCAGATAAAAAAAGCTAATATCACAGAACATAAACAGATAATGGAAATATACAGGTATGCACAGGACTACATGATTAAATCAGGCAATCCGGATCAGTGGGGGCATTCCTATCCCTCTCCGGAGTTGATATTGTCTGATATAGAAAGCCAGATTTGTTGCGTTGTATATGATGACGACGGCATTCACGGCGTATTTGCTTTGATGGAAGGTCCCGATCCTACATATCAGGTGATAGAAGACGGTGATTGGCTGAACGATGAGCCATATCTGGTTATTCACAGGCTTGCCGGCAGTGGTAGGGTTCACGGAATTTTCAACTGTGTATCAGACTATTGCAAGTCTCTTTCGCCAAACATCAGGATTGACACTCACAGATGCAACCTTACCATGCAAAGACAGATAGAAAAAAACGGATATACAAAATGCGGAACCATATATGTTAGGGATGGTTCCGCACGAATTGCTTATCAATGGACCGGGGAATAATCTCCGGTCTTCAATATTTTCTCCTATCTATACCTGACATATATCTCTTGCAATGTCAGTATATACATTTTCTGCCGTCTTCAGTTGTTCTTTGGAAATCTTCTCATGTATGGAGTGTGCGACGGCAATCTTTCCGGGTCCCATAACAATGCATTGGGTTTTGGTAAACTCGTTCATAAATCCAGCATCTGACCACGCAGGGAAGCATGTAAGAACAGGCTCTACCCCTTCTTTCATCAGGGAAGACTTTGATGCCTGTACAACTTTTGATTCTTCCGGTGTGCAAAACGGAATATGAGGTAAGGTCTGGCCTTCGAAAACATCTGACACTTCTGCAACAAAGCGTTCATCCTCTTCATGCAGCCTGTCAACAATCTCCTGCAGTTCCGAATACACCTGTTCGATAGTTTCTGATGTGATGCATCTTCTATCCAGCTTTATGACACAAGAATCTGCTACGGTACTTGGCTGATCCCCTCCGGCTATGGTTCCGATATTCAGTGTAGCTGTACCTAAAATCGGATGAGTTCGTTCTGCCAGCTTAGGCAGATACTCTGTCTCCAGAACGTGGAGGAATCTACCTGCCATCATGATTGCATTTACACCATTCTTCTGGTCGCCGCCGTGAACCTTTTTTCCGTAAAATC
>JAQXLM010000156.1 GCA_029012125.1 Eubacteriaceae bacterium
GTATGTACACATAGATCATCCTATGGAAAAAAGTCATTATATTTCATTTATTGCATTTCTTACAGACGGAACCGTTCAGATGGAAAAGCTTTATCCTGAGCAGACTGCAGAGGTCAGATTCCGCAGGGCGGGACGAGGAAAGCTTCTGGTATTCTGCAACAGACACGGCCTTTTTGAAAAGAAACTGTAGCAATTAAACTGTTGCATCTGACACTGAAAAATAGTATAATTATATACCTATAAAATCATCATTCGGTGTATTTGGCAACAAGGTGAGATTATGCAGTATGTAAACATCGTAGTCGGATTTTTCTCATTAATAATGGAATTCATATTATTAATGATAACTAATTTCGACAGAAGGAAAAATACAGGATTGATAAAAACACTAAGGGCTTTGTTCATGACAACAGTAGTCCTTTTAGTGCTGAGCATAGCGTTGGAGTTTTTACGTGGACTGAAAGACTTTGATTCTCTTATACTGGGAATAATAACGCTTTTATTCATATTGTCCTTCGTAACCGGATTCCTTGTAATTTCATATGTGTGTGAGATACTGACTAGGTATCCGGTGAAGAATTATAAGCGCTTCGGTATGATATGGACAGTCATAGCTACGTGTGTTGTACTGATTAACTGTGCATCCGGGGTGTTCTTTGATGTTGATGCAGGAGTAATACAGCTTCATGAATACTGGATTGTTCCATATCTTCTTTCGCTGCCGTATTTCATTGCAGGCATTTCCATGATAATTAAATTCAAAAGTAAGATGGACCAGGAAGACTTCAGTTCTCTGCTGGGATACACAGGTCTTTGCATTTTGGGCGCTGCTTTTCAGTGTGTTTCGGGACACATAAACACATTTTATCCGGCTATGGTAATATCCCACGTGCTGATATACTGTTTCTTTTCTATCAAATATTCCAAAGAGGCTCATGAGCGCGGAAATCTGCTGAAAATACAGGATATTCTGCTTGAATGCCTTTCAGAATTAAGTGACGGAGCAAATTTCAACAAGTCTATTTCCAATCTTATGAGGATACTGGCACAGTATCACAGATCAGAAGAAGCGTACATTTGCTATATTGACCAGAATGACAGAACGAACAGACAAGTATTCGGCTGGCAGGTTAAACCAAAGCGAACAGGATATGATTTTATCAACTCTGTAGATGATAGAGAATTCTCACACTGGATGACCTTGCTGAGTGAACAAGGATTTATTTCATGGAACAGACATGACATGGATCAGAGCATGGGCAAGGAAACGGTTAAGCTGCTGAAATCTCTAAATGATGAAACTACGATGATAGCTCCTGTAATGCATAGCGGAGAAGTATTCGGATTCATCAGCCTTCACAATCCAAAAGAGCATCTGGATGTTCCTATCCTGATGCAGTCAGTTTCAGGCTTTATTAGCGAAGAAATTCAAAAGAAAGCATATGCCGACAGACTATATGAGCTAAGCTACACCGACATGATGACGGGACTGAAGAACCGACATGCCTACATTAAGGCAATCAGAGAGCTGGGTGACGGAAAGAAAAACAATATCGGTGTAATATTTGCAGATATAAATGGACTTAAGGCTGTCAACGATATGCAGGGACACGAACAGGGAGACATATTGATTAAACGTTCCACCGGAATCATGATACAGTATTTTAAAGAGAAAGGTGATACCGTTTACAGAATCGGAGGAGACGAGTTTGTGATCATCTGTGAGGACATAGAGGAAGTCTGCTTTACAGAAAGAGTAAATGAACTCCTGAAGACCCTGGAAAATCAGCCACTTTTCTCCATAGGAGAGACGTGGATCGAAAAATGCTCCTCTATAGAATCTCAGATTCGGGCTGCAGATGTCAAAATGTACGAGAGAAAGTCAGAGTACTACAGACGACAGGGATTTGACAGAAGAAAGAGAAGAGACGACACCGGGAAGAGTAATAATGAATAAGAATAAATCCATGGAAAAAAACATAACTGACAGCCTGTTTCAACTGCAGGACAAGGAATACAGAAATTTTCACTGTGCTCTCATACCTACCGTAGATAGGGAGACAGTAATAGGCGTAAGGACTCCGGAGCTTAGAAAACTGGCGGCAAAGCTGGCAAAGAACCCTGACATAGGTGACTTTTTATCAAAACTCCCACACCACTATTACGAGGAAAACAATCTTCACGGCTTTATAATAGAGAAGGAAAAAGACTTTGAAAAATGCATGGGGCAGATAGAGGCTTTTCTCCCATATGTGGACAACTGGGCCACATGCGATGCAATAGTACCAAAGACTTTTAAGAACGATCTGACACAGCTTTTAGAAAAAATCAAAGAGTGGGTAAGCTCGGAGAGGACCTACACCATCAGATTCGGAATGAAAATGCTGATGACCTTTTACCTGGATGATTGCTTTGACAGAGAATATCTTGAAATAGCAGCTGCTGTAGAGTCAGAGGAATACTATGTGAAGATGATGAAAGCGTGGTTTTTTGCTACGGCACTGGCAAAACAGTATGATGCAACCCTGCCATACATTGAGGAAAGACGCTTTGATGAGTGGACTCACAACAAAACAATACAGAAGGCAGTGGAAAGCTACAGGGTTACAGATGAGCACAAGATATATTTGAAGTCTCTTAAGATAAAGAAGAAAAAAAGTGTTTAATCATGGATAGAAAAGTGTATAAAAATTATATAGACAAACAGGGGCGCATTGGATATAATGCGCCCTTTTAACAAGTTAGAGAAAGAGAGATAATCATATGAATTTATCACAGTTGAAAAGAGGCGAATCCGCTAGGATTGTGTCTGTCGGAGGCTCCGGCAGTCTGAGACAGCACTTCCTGGATATGGGCCTCATTCCCGGAAAAAAGATTACATATGTAAAAGCGGCTCCTTTGGGAGATCCGATTGAATACAGAATTTGGAGCTATGAGCTGACTCTTCGCCTAGAAGATGCAGAAAAAATAGAGATAAAAGACATTACTGATGACAAGCCTGAGCCGGCACAGGATATTAACTGCTCTCAGGTAAAACGCAGCAATCATCATCCCGGACACGGAGAAATGGGTAAGTACCACAATATGGACGGAAGCGAAGCTGAGAACTTTGATGCGTCAGAACTGCTGACCTTCGGTCTTGCGGGAAATCAGAACTGCGGCAAGACGACATTGTTTAACCAGCTTACAGGATCTAACCAGCATGTCGGAAACTTCCCGGGTGTAACCGTGGACAGAAAAGACGGGCAGATAAGAAAGATCGTCAATACTTCCGTTACTGATCTGCCGGGCATATACTCCATGTCACCATACACTAATGAAGAGGTAGTTACCAGAAACTTCTTTCTTGATGACACTCCAAAGGGTATAATTAATATAGTAGATGCTACTAACATAGAGAGAAATCTGTATCTGACACTTCAGCTGATTGAACTGGGAATTCCTATGGTACTGGCTTTGAACATGATGGATGAAGTCAGGGACAACGGAGGTACGGTAAGAATAAATGAGATGGAGGAGGCCCTGGGTATACCTGTTATTCCTATCTCCGCAGCCAAGAACGAAGGTATCG
>JAQXLM010000157.1 GCA_029012125.1 Eubacteriaceae bacterium
ATAATCTACGTAGATGAAATCGACAAGATTGCGAGAAAATCAGAGAACCCTTCAATTACAAGGGATGTAAGTGGAGAAGGTGTTCAGCAGGCACTTTTGAAGATTATCGAAGGTACCGTTGCTAACGTTCCGCCACAGGGAGGAAGAAAGCATCCTCATCAGGAGTTTATCCAGTTTGACACCACAAATGTGCTGTTCATCTGTGGCGGAGCTTTTGATGGAATGGATAAGATTATTCAGAGAAGAATGGGGGAGAAGGTTATCGGATTCAACTCTCAGGTGAGCAAGCCTGTAGTTAAGGAAGGCAGAGGCCTTCTTGCCGATATTGAACCCGGCGATCTTCTGAAATTCGGATTGATTCCGGAATTCATCGGAAGACTTCCCGTAATCGTAACTCTTGAAGAGCTGACAGAGGAAACTCTGGTTACGATTATGAAGGAACCGAAGAACGCTTTAATCAAGCAGTATAAGAAGCTGTTTGAACTGGATAACGTTGAACTTGAAATAAAAGACGAAGCTGTTTCGGCTATTGCGAAGAAGGCAATAGAGAGAAAAACCGGTGCAAGAGGTCTTCGAAGCATCTTTGAAGAAGCTATGACAGATATTATGTTCGAAATACCTTCCAGAGACGACATTGAAAAATGCATCGTGACCGGAGAGACCATTACAGAGCATAAGGAACCTGAACTGGTTGTAAAGAAAGCCGCAAGGAAGGTTTCAACCAAGAAGGCAAAACAAGAGGCAGATGCCTCATAAAAATGAAATGTAAGGACTGTTGCCTGCAATATGATAAAAACATGGCAGCAGCCTTTCTGTTAATATTGGAGGATGAAATACATGTGTGAAGAAAAATACGAAGAAAAGGTCTTTCCCTGTATCGCTCTAAGAGGGGTATCAATTTTTCCAAATACTGTTGTTCATTTTGATATAGGGAGAGAAAAATCCATCAGAGCTTTAGAAAAAGCTATGAGTGATGATAAACTGATATTTGTGGCAACACAGAAGGACGAAGATATTCTTATTCCTACCTTTAACGATGTGTACGAATGGGGAACACTGGTTAAGGTTAAGCAGATGCTGAAGATTCAGGGAGATGCGGTAAGAGTTCTGGTAGAGGGACTTTCCAGAGCCAAGCTGGCAATGCCTATTTCAGAGGAAAACTATCTGTCCTGCCACATCACCCTTCTGGAAGAGGAAATTGACGATGATGAAATGTCAATTGAAGATAAAGCCGCTATGAGAGTAATGATTGATTACTACATGGACTATGTTGAAGGCAGTCAGATAAGTTCTGATATGGCGGACAAAGCTCTTACAGGAAATGCCCTGGAGGTTGTTGACAGGGTAACAAACACCCTTCTCATTCATACGGATGTAAAGCAGAGAGTTCTTGAATGTGAGGATTTTTCAGAAAGAATAATGATTCTGACAGAGATTCTGGCAGAGGAAAACAGAATTTCAGCTGAGGAAAAGGTAATCGCTCAAAAAGTTAAGGACAGTATGGACAACAACCAGAGAGAATACTATCTTCGCGAGAAAATCAAAGCAATTCAAGAAGAACTGGGTGTTGTGGAAGATGCAGGCGTGGAAGCGGCTGAATGGCTTGACGCCTTGGAAAAACTCGGACTTCCGGAAAAGACATATAACAAGGTTAAGAAGGAAATCAGCAAGTTCTCCAAGATGGCACCATCATCAGCAGAGGCTACGGTTATCAGAAACTATGTTGAGAATATTCTGGCTCTTCCATGGAACAAAGCTTCCAAGCTTAATGTTAACCTGAAGAAGGCGGAAAAGATTCTGGATGAAGACCACTACGGAATGGATAAGGTGAAGGAGAGAATCCTGGAATATCTGGCAGTAGTTCACCTTTCCAAGAGCATCAAAGGTCCTATCATCTGCCTTGTAGGCCCTCCGGGAGTAGGTAAGACCAGTATTGCAAAATCCATTGCCAGAGCAACAGGCAGAGAGTTTGTAAGAATGTCCTTAGGCGGAGTAAGAGACGAAGCTGAAATCAGAGGACACAGAAGAACATACATAGGAGCAATTCCGGGCAGAATTATTTCCTGCCTGAAGGATGCGGGAACAAACAATCCTGTATTCCTTTTCGACGAAGTGGATAAGCTGGGAGCGGATTTTAAGGGAGATCCGTCATCAGCATTGCTGGAGGTTCTTGACCCTGAACAGAACAATACCTTCACTGACCACTTCCTGGAAGTTCCTTTTGATCTTTCAAAGGTAATGTTCATAACAACTGCAAACTCTTTAGACACAATCCCAAGACCTTTGCTTGACAGAATGGAAGTCGTAGAGGTTTCAGGCTATACTGAGGAAGAAAAAGTGCATATAGCTCAGAATTATCTGATTCCTAAGCAGGTTAAGGAACATGCTCTGAAGAAGGATAATATAAAAATATCTGAAAAAGCACTCAGAGATGTGATAAACTATTACACAAGAGAATCCGGTGTAAGAAATCTGGAAAGACAGATTGCTAACCTTTGCAGAAAAGTAGCCAGAAAAATAGTTACAAGCAAGGGAAAATCATACAGCATTACACAGGGAAATCTGGAAAAGTATCTGGGCAAACACATCTATCACTTTGACCTGGTAGAAGGTGAAAACCAGATTGGTGTTACTACAGGAATGGCATGGACTCAGGTGGGCGGAGATACTTTGCAGATTGAAACCACAGCAGTTCCCGGCACAGGCAAGCTGGTTCTTACAGGACAGCTTGGAGATGTAATGCAGGAATCTGCAAAGGCAGGCGTAAGTTATATCCGTTCAGTCTGCGATAAGCTGAACATAGATAAGGATTTCCACAAGACACTGGATATTCACATACATGTACCGGAAGGAGCTGTTCCGAAGGACGGTCCTTCAGCAGGCGTAACCATGTGCACAGCGGTTATATCAACTTTGACCGGAACACCGGTAAGAAGAGATGTAGCCATGACAGGAGAAATCTCACTTAGAGGCAGGGTAATGCCTGTAGGAGGAATAAGAGAAAAGGTTCTTGCCGCTCACAGAGCAGGAATCAAGAAGATTCTTCTTCCGAAAGAAAATGAAAGAGATATCGATGATATCCCTCAGACAGTAAGAAAACAGCTGGAGTTTGTGCTGATTGAGAGCGTAGACCAGGCTTTAGAAGAAGCGCTGGTAAAATAAAGGAAAAAACTATGAGAATTGTAAAATCAGATCTGGAAACTGTTGCTGTAAAGCCCAGCCAGTATCCGCCGGACAATATGCCGGAAATAGCTTTTGCCGGACGTTCCAATGTGGGAAAATCCTCTCTGCTTAACATGATTACAGGCAGAAGAAAGCTGGCAAGAGTGAGCGGAAGCCCCGGTAAGACGAGAACCATAAACTTCTATATAATAAATGATCAGTTTAGAATTGTTGACCTTCCCGGTTACGGATACGCTAAGGTGTCCAAGTCTGTAACGGAAAACTGGGGAGATATGATGGAAACTTACTTCCGCAAGAGAGAGGGCCTGAAGAAGGTTATTCAGCTTGTGGATATAAGACACAAGCCATCTACCCAGGACGTTCAGATGTACAACTACCTGAAGCATTACGGTCTTGACGGAATTGTAGTTTGTACCAAGGCGGACAAAGTTTCCAAAAACGAAATGCAGAAGAATATGGCTATGATCAGGAAGACTCTGGAGCTTTCCGGGGAGGATAAGGTCATACCCGTTTCTTCACTGAAGAAAACCGGTTATGACGAGCTGTTATCTGAGATAGAGAGTCTGTTGGAGGAATAGATATGCAGCAAATTAGTATGAGTGTAATATTGAAGAGAATACGCGCCATTGCATCTCTTCTGGCTGACAAAACAGTACCTTTCAGAAAAAAGGCGCTGGTGGTGTTTGGTCTGGTTTATCTCTTTCTGCCTGTTGACCTTATTCCACCGATTCTTTTTCCGTTTGGATTTATAGACGACCTGATTCTCTGGATTTATATTCTGTGGACCCTTAAGGATGAACTTGATGTCTACTGGATGGGAGAAAAGCCGGAAGACTTATCCAAAAAATATAGTAGAAAAAACATTGTCGAGGGTGTACAATATGAGGTAAAGAATGATGCCGAAGAAGCTGAGGAAACATCAGAAAATGTTGAGACAGCGGAAGAGGAGAAGGAGTAGCATATGTCAGATTCAGGTACAGTAGGAACAATACTATATACGCAGGAAGATATCTGGGAAAAAGCAAATGAACTGGGCAAGCAGATAACCGAGGATTATAAGGACAAGGATCTTATTCTCATCGGAACCTTAAGAGGTGCTGTCATGTGGATGGCGGACATGATGAGAAACATTGATCTGGACATGCAGATTGACTTTATATCCGCAAGCAGCTACGGCGGAGGAACCACAAGTTCCGGTAACGTGGTTATTAAAATGGACGTAGGTCTGGATGTAAGCGGAAAGGATATTCTTATTATTGAGGATATCATAGATTCAGGCAACACTCTGAAATACCTTAAGGATTACTTTAAAAACAGAAATGCAGCCAGTGTAAAGATCTGCACCCTGCTTGACAAACCATCAAGAAGAGTTGCAGACGTATACGGTGATTATATCGGATTTACTGTAGATGACCTGTTTATTGTAGGCTACGGCTTAGACTACGATCAGAAATACAGAAATCTTCCATATATTACATATCTGGAGGCATAAGGAGAATAATACAGAGTATGGGGGATAGGCTGGCACAGTCTATCCCATTGTTATATTCAATTATTTTAGAAACGGACAGGAGAAGTAATGAAATCCATTAATTATGTTTTATCGTTTTTTATGGTGATATTTTTATCAGCGGCAATCATGATTCTTTCATCCAACATAGTTTTGAGAATATCATCCATGTATGTTTATCATTTTAACGACAGCCAGGCTGTGCTTAACATACCATACAATGTAAACGGCAGTGAGATGGCAGACGGAATAAGCGGATACCTTTCATCCTTCAGTAAGGATGAGTTTCAGGTGTACGAGGACAACAGAATATACAAGGATCCTCTATTCAACAAAAACGAACAGGCAGTTATGAAGAAGGCGAAACAGACACTGGCCATAGAACTGGGAATAGGCATTTTTTCATTGGCAGGAGCTCTTGGGACTTATCTGTATCTCTTAAAAAACGGATTTACGGAAGCATTGAGAAACAGAGGAAAGCTTACTGTCGGAATAACCGCATTTCTGATAATTCTCAGGGTGATACTGTGCAGTTCTAAAGGCTTCAGAACATGGCTTTACAGCTTCTGTATAGGTATTAAGCTGAAAAAGGATTCGCTCCTTGTAATGGTACTGGGTGATCCGCTGTACAAGACCTATCTGTTGTTTGCAACGGTTCTGGCAGTGGCCTTACTGGGCATATATGCCTACGTAACCTATGTTACGGCAAAAGAAAAGCGAATATTCTACTAAGGGAGGACGACATGGTTTATGTATTTTTGGCAAACGGTTTCGAGGAAATCGAAGCGCTTACTGTGGTAGATCTACTCAGAAGAGCACAGATTCAGGTGAAAACCGTTTCATTAATGGAGAGCAGGACAGTTTATGGTGCACACGGCATAGGTGTGGAAAGCGATATTATGTTTAAAGACGGCAACTACAAGCAGTGCGCTATGTTTGTGCTTCCCGGCGGAATGCCCGGAACGACAAACCTATGCAATCACAAGGATTTTAACGATGAACTGCTTGAATTCAGCAAGACTCTTAAGCCTATAGCTGCTATTTGCGCTGCGCCGATGGTGCTGGGCAGACAGGGATTGCTTAACGGACATAGAGCAACGATTTATCCGGGAATGGAAAAAGAACTGACAGGTGCAGTTTCCACAGGGGAAAGGGTAGTTGTTTCAGATAATATTATAACAGGCAGAGGCCCGGGAGTTGCAATAGACTTTGCATTGACTCTGATTGAGCATCTGACTGACAGACAAAAGGCTGAGGAGATTAAGAATGGGTTACAAGGTTGATTATCATATACACACTTACTATTCAGACGGGACTATGAAGCCCACAGATGTGGTAAGAAGATTCAGCGAAATGGAGTACGACATTATCGCAATTACAGATCACGATGGAGTCGGAGGTGTAGCTGAGGCTCAGATTGCCGGAGAGGCACTCAGAATACAGGTGGTTCCCGGTATTGAATTCGGAACCTCATACATGTTCAAGGGTGAAGATGTTGAACTTCACCTTCTGGGATACCACATTGACACAGAAAATGAAAGGCTTACAGAAAGACTGAAGGATATAAGAGAAAAAAGACACGACAGAAACATGAGACTGTTGGCTTTGTTAAATGAAAAGGGTTATGAGCTGACTTACGACGAGCTGGTTGTAAACCCTAAGCAGAACTATGTGGGAAAGCCTAACTTTGCAAGAGCACTGAAAGCCAGAGGCTATGATATTCCGAATATGTGGGATCTGTTTTCACAGGTTCACAAGGAAAGAATAGATGTATTAGAGGCAATGGAGCTGGTAAAAGGTGCAGGAGGAATTTCCGTACTGGCTCATCCTATGCAGATAAAGAAAATCGGGGAAACAGATTCTGAAGAGTTCTGGACAAATCTGGAGGTTTTGATCAAAGATTTGAAAAAGGCAGGGCTAAAGGGCATAGAGTGTTTCCATCCGTCAGCAAATGAGCAGCAGTCACATAAGCTGGCTATGCTGGCAGGAAAATATCATTTGCATATCACTGAAGGAAGCGATTTCCATTCAGAAGAATAAGGGGGAGGTAGCAAGATGAAGATTAAGTTTTGTGGAGCATCATCAGGAGTTACAGGATCATGTCATTTACTGACGACGGAAAACCATAAGATACTGCTGGACTGCGGACAGTTTCAGGGAGGAAAGGCTCAGGAAGCGCTGAATCGCGATCCGTTTCCATTTGATCCTGCTGAAGTAGAATGTGTAATTCTCAGCCATGCTCACATAGATCACTGCGGAAGATTGCCATTGCTGGTAAAGCGCGGTTTCACAGGAAAAATCTATTGCACAGATGCTACTGCAGACCTTCTGGATGTTATGCTGAAGGACAGCGGATACATTCACGAAAAGGATGCAGAATGGCAGAGCCGAAAAGCCATTCGTGCGGGAAAACCACCTGTAGAGCCTCTTTACACCTACAATGATTCTCTGGAAGCACTGACCCATGTTGAACCGGTGCTGTATAACCAGCAGATTGAACTCAATGAGAATATGAAAATCGTGTTCAATGACGCAGGTCACATCCTGGGATCGGCCATTACCGAACTATGGATTACAGAGGACGGAAAAGAATCAAAGATAGTATTCTCCGGAGACCTGGGAATGGTTGACAGACCTATACTTAGAGATCCGACGATTATTAAGAAGGCAGACTATGTTATTATGGAAACTACCTACGGTAACAGAAATCATCCTGCTAACTCAACCAGCATCGATGAACTGCTTAACATTGTTCTGAAAACAATCAAGAGAGGCGGAAATGTTGTAATTCCATCCTTTGCAGTGGGACGTACTCAGGAACTGATATTTGAATTCAACAGATTCTACGAAGAACATGAGGAAGCGAGAGCTGAACTGGACAAGGTTAAGGTATACATAGACAGCCCCATGGCTACAACAGCTACAGAGGTTTTCAGAAAGAACGCGCAGGTTTTCGATGATGAAACCAAGTCCTATATAATGAAGGGCGACAATCCGCTAGATTTCAGGAACCTGGTATTTACAAGAACTACTGCCGAATCACAGGCACTTAACATGGATAAATCACCGAAAATCATCATTTCCGCAAGCGGAATGTGTGAAGCAGGAAGAATCCGTCATCATCTGAAGCACAACCTGTGGGATGCACGTTCAAGTGTTGTATTCGTTGGATATCAGGCTGAGGGAACCTTAGGTAAACTGCTTATTGAAGGACAGACTGATATTACCCTGTTTGGAGAAGCAGTACATGTAAACGCTGAAATCTATAATCTGGAGGGATTCTCCGGTCACGCAGATCAGAACGGACTATTCTCATGGATTGCAGGATTCAGACAGAAACCAAAACAGGTATTCCTGGTTCACGGCGAGGAAGATTCCAAGAAGGACTTTGCAAAGCTTATATCGGACAAGTTAGGCTATGATCCGGTAGTGGTTATGGGTAATTCCGAATTCGAGCTTGACATGAACACTGCAGAGATAACCAACGTTGAACAGGCTATTGAACAGGGACGCAAGACAGAGGATGTTCAGAGGCTTCGCAGACAGCTTGCCGAAATTCATTCACAGCTTGAAAATATTCTATACACAACTGACCTGGCAGTAGGCAGCCAGCTTTCAGATGAAAAGCTTGTAAAGATTAACAACCTGATCCAGGAACTGGATAAGACCACGCTGGTTTTAGGTTCTGCAGTAACTGCAGAGGATAGAGCAGAGAGCACAGCAGCAGAGGAAGATAAAAATGAATGATGTAATCGTTATAGGCATTGCCGGAGGAACAGGCTCCGGCAAGAGCACTTTGATAAACAGAATAAAAGACCACTTTGGAGATTCTATTACCGTAATCAGCCATGACTCTTATTATAAAGAGCAGGTTGGAATGACTTATGAGGAGAGATGTCTGACAAACTACGACCATCCTAACGCTTTTGATACGGATTTGCTGGTTGAACATGTCAAGCGCCTGAAAAACTGGGAAACTGTAGAGATTCCCGTATATGACTTCACCATACACAACAGAGCGGTAGGTCAGACTGAAGTAAAGAAACCGTCAAAGGTAATAATAGTTGAGGGTATACTTATCTTTGAAAACAAGGCGCTGCTTGACTGTTTTGACATTAAAGTATTCGTAGACACCGATGCAGATGTGAGAATTATCAGAAGAATTCTGCGTGATGTTAAAGAAAGAGCAAGAACCTTGGATTCCGTAGTTACTCAGTATCTCACAACTGTAAAACTGATGCATGAGCAGTTTGTAGAACCTAGTAAGAAAAATGCCGACATTATCATCCCTGAGGGAGGATTTAATGTGGTTGCACTGGAAATGCTAAATCAGAGAATAGAGGGACTTTTGAAATGAAAACACTGAAGGTTGCAATGCTTGGCTTTGGTAATGCGGGATGTGCCTTTGCCGAGATGCTCAACAGCAAACATGAAGAAATAAAGAAAAAATACGATTGCGATGTAAAGGTGACTGCAATCGTCACAGGCCGTCGAGGCTCTATAATTGATCCTGACGGCATCGACCTGGACAAGGTATGCCCAGCAGGCAATCAGGGAAGCTTTCCTGCAGATACTCCCGGACTGGGCAATGTGGATGCAATGACCGTGGTAAATGAAGCTGATTATGATGTTGTCTGTGAAATGACACCGTTAAACATATTTACAGGTGAACCGGCAATCAGCCACATCAAAGGCGCTTTCGCACGAGGCAAGCACGTTATTACTGCCAATAAGGGTCCTATTGCGTGGGCTTTTGATGAGTTATCAAAGCTTGCAGAGGAGAAGGGCTGCATGTTCTTCTATGAAACCGTTGTAATGGATGGAACACCTGTGTTCAATCTGGCTGAGCATACTCTTAAGATGTGCAAGGTTACAGAGGTTTCCGGCATACTGAACAGCACCACCAACTACATACTTGAGGAGCTTGCCAAGGGTCGTGACTACGACAGCATCATGGAAAGCGGGCGTAAGCTGGGATTTGTTGAGGCAGATCCGGCAATGGACATCGAGGGTTACGACGCTGCAGCCAAGGTTACCGCACTTCTGAACGTTTTGATGAAGGCAGGAATAACTCCTGACATGGTTGATCGTACAGGCATAGAGAACATCACTGCAGAGGATATACAGGCTGCAGCATCCAGAGGTAAAGTAATCAAGCTTCTTTGTTCCGGAAGTCTGGGAGAAGACGGAAAGGTAAATGCCTTCGTTAAACCTGTGGAGGTTGATACTAAGGATATGCTGGCTTCTATTGACAGCACAACTTCCGTCGTGTCAATCACAACAGATCTGATGGGAAAAATATCCGTAATTGAGCATGCGCCTGAAATAGAACAGACCGCTTACGGAATTTTCGGTGATCTAATCAGGGTTGTAGAGGGATTTTAAAAAATGAAAGAAACAACCCTTTGCTATATTTTTCGCGATGAAGAGGTTTTGATGCTCTATCGCAATAAGAAAAAAGAAGATGCCAACCGGGGCAAATGGATCGGAGTAGGCGGAAAGCTGGAAAATAGTGAGACTCCGGAGCAGTGCCTTTTGCGCGAGGTATTTGAGGAAACAGGCTTGAAGCTTACCTCATACAGAAAATGTGGGGAAATAAGATTCATTCTGGATGCCTGGGAGGATGAAATTACCTATCTTTATACTGCTGACGGCTTCGAGGGAGAGCCGGAGCTGAAAGACTTTGATTGTGAAGAGGGCAGACTTGAATGGATACCCAGGGACAGAATTCTTGAACTTAATCTCTGGGAAGGAGACAGAATTTTCCTGAAGGATATGCTGCAGGGGAGAGATGTAAACCTGACTCTGCACTACGACGTTGCAGATAATTTAATAGAAATCAAAAATGGGCTTGTTTGACAAGTCCATTCAAACTGTTGACAAAAGTCTCTTGAATTCTCATTATCCAAGAGGCTTTTCCTTGGTTTTGGGTTAAATTACAAGATTTGGCTTTAATAAGATGAAAACAGTATAAGGATTTACAAGATCATATTTCATGTAAAGAAGTCCAACCAGCACTCCGGCCGACGCGCCAACCAGCACTCCGGCCGACGCGCCAACAGACGTAGTGAGAGCAACACAATGAGAAATGTGCTGTAGCGCCTCATACATATGGGAAAAAGCTGAAATGCGCCACGTAACGCCGCAAACACATAGGAAAAAGCTGAAATGCGCCACATTTTGCCGCATTCGGGTTGAAAAAAGCCGAGTTGCGCCATGTTTCTGTCCGGGTTTATCCTGTGATAACCAGAGATTCCCCCAAAGTCTTTCGGCACAACAATGCAATGTCATTATTTTACAGGGAAAATATGTAAACACGCCGCAGCTTCATTATATCTGTCAGTCTTGCGGCGTATTTTATCGTGAGTAATTCCAGTTCTGATTTGGGGATTTCGTAAGCTATTCTTTAGGAATCCGGAAGATGGCGCATTTGATGTTTTAACTTGGATTTTGCGGCAAAACATGCCGTTTTCGTATGCATTTTTCACAAAATGCGGCACGTACAATGAATTCCCATCATTTCGCAGATAAATGAGTACAGACATTGAAAAAGCTCTGAACCTTTTGCTTGAGGTCAGAGCCTTTGTTTACAGTCTGAATGGGCTTGTTTGACAAGTCCATTATTTGTTGATGAATATTAATCCTACGGCACAGAGAATTACGCCGAAAATCTGAGGCAGGGATATGGTTTCCTTGTAAACCAGCACACCGATTACAATAAGGGCAATGGTGAGTATGGTACTCTGGACAAGATTACCTATACTTATATTCCATCCTGCTTTATACATGTATATGGCACCGACTTCCAGACCTACGATGGATAACCCTAGCATGAAGGTTGTCCAGTTAATGTGAGAAAGCTGGGCACCAAGATTCTTATCCGGACTCAAAATGAAAAACATGGCCAAGGATACGATGGCACCGACCACGTAAGTTCCTGTAATCATAATAAAGGGATTCAGTTGTTCCGGCACGGATTTTGTGCACACATGGTAAAAAATATTGGAAAACACTAATAGAGCGATAGGCCAATAATAAGACATTTTTTCCTCCTGAAAACGTTTTTGCTGTTTAAAGCGTATGCTTTAGTGGGCGAGTGCAATCGCTTTGCGGATATTTCCTTCAATTTCATCTTCATTACAACCCAGCGCATAAGCCAGCTCGGAATGGAGCAGATGCACTGCAATTTTGAAATACCTGTCATCGATGGCAGTTGTCTTTTTTCCCTGCCTGTGTCTTTTCTGTATTCTCTCGTAAATGGTTTTAATTGCACCGGCGATTTTTACCGGTTCACCACTGAAAATTGCATCCTTATATTCTCTTTCACAGAATCTTTCATTTTGAATTTCCAATCGGGAAATTGAATCGATATGACAGATAAAGTCTTTCGCTTCATCAAAATCCATAATTCTGCGTATCCGCTGTTCCGCTTTATCAATAGGTACGTAAATCTTAGAATCTCTGTCATCCAGGGGAAGCAGCAGAAAATACGGCATGTTTTCACCGGTCCAGTCCTGCTCTACCTCTTCTACTATTTCGCAGACACCGTTTGTTGACGAAACGACAAAATCTCCAACCTGAAGCATTTTTTCACCTCCTGCTATTATCCATTATACTATTAAAAAAGCATTTTCGTAAGTATTTTTTGTTAAAAGCAGTGAAACCCTAAAGCTATATTGTTAAGTTCTTTGGATGAGCGTTGACATATACCCTGGGGGAGTATATAATATATATACCCGCATGGGGTATATACGAAAGGAGTATGAAAATGTCAGATAAAGAGTTATGTACCTGCTGTGAGAAAAGAACTGCTCGTTCAGAGGATGAAAGGAAGAAACTGATTCATCGCCTAAACAGAATAGAAGGACAGATTCGAGGTATTCGTGGAATGATAGAGAAAGACGCATACTGTACAGATGTACTCATGCAATCAGCAGCTGTGAATGCTGCAGTCAACGCATTTAACAAGGAATTGCTGGCAAACCATATTAAAAACTGTGTGGCTAGAGATATTCGTCAGGGTAATGATGAAGTCATCGATGAATTGGTGACAACGCTTCAAAAGCTAATGAAATAAAGGGAGAGATGGGGCGAAAATGAAACAGTATTTGATAACCGGTATGAGCTGTGCCGCATGTAGTGCCCGGGTAGAAAAAGCAGTATCGGATGTGAGTGGGGTTACATCATGTTCCGTCAGTCTGCTTACAAATACCATGGGTGTAGAGGGAACAGCATCTGCGGAGGATATAATATCTGCAGTCCGAAAAGCAGGATATGATGCCGCTTTGAAAAAAAGAGAAGAAGATTCGAATCAGGTGAAATCAAAAGAGGAAGATTTACTGAAGGACAATGAAACGCCTTTGATGAAAAAAAGACTGATTTCCTCTCTCTGCTTCTGGATTGTACTCATGTATTTTTCCATGGGACATATGATGTGGGGATGGCCTTTGCCTTATTTCTTTGCCGAAAATCACGTAGCGATGGGTTTGCTGCAGCTGTTGCTTACCGTCATTATTATGGTAATAAATCAGAAGTTTTTCATAAACGGATTTAAGAGCCTGTGGCATCGGGCACCCAATATGGATGCACTGGTAGCTTTAGGATCTGCCGCCGCCTTTATCTACAGTACGGTAGCATTATTTGCAATGACTGAAGCACAGGTAACAGGCGATGCGTCAGCTGTAATGACCTATATGGAGGAATTCTACTTCGAATCTGCCGCCACAATTCTTACTCTCATAACGTTGGGAAAGCTTCTTGAATCTCGTTCCAAGGGGAAAACCACTGATGCCCTGAAGAGTCTGATGAAGCTGGCACCAAAGACCGCCACGCTGCTGATTGGGAGTGAAGAGGTGATTGTCCCAATAACACAGGTATCGAAGGACGATATGTTTGTTGTACGTCCCGGAGAAAGCATTCCGGTGGATGGAACTGTGCTAGAAGGAAGCAGTGCCGTAAATGAATCGACTTTGACCGGTGAGAGCATTCCTGTTGACAAGGAAGCAGGGGATTCTGTCTTTGCCGGAACACTCAATCAGTCAGGATTTATCTGTTGTCGCGCAACCAGAGTTGGTGAAGATACGACCTTATCCCAGATAATTCAGATGATAAGTGATGCTTCAGCTACCAAAGCCCCTATAGCTAAGGTTGCTGACAGGGTTTCAGGAGTATTTGTACCTGTAGTTCTTGCCATAGCATTAATTACTGTTTTCGTGTGGCTGCTTGTAGGCCAGACAGTGGGTTTTGCTCTGGCGCGAGGAATTTCAGTACTTGTAATCAGCTGTCCATGTGCACTTGGTCTTGCTACACCGGTTGCTATTATGGTGGGCAATGGAAAAGGAGCCAAAAACGGAATTCTGTTTAAGACCGCTGTATCCCTGGAGAATACAGGGAAGGCGAAAATCGTCGTACTTGATAAGACAGGAACTATCACTAAGGGAGAGCCTAAGGTAACGGATATTATTTCATTAAACGGAATAAGTGAAGACGAACTGCTTGGCCTTGCGTATGCTCTGGAGCAAAAGAGTGAGCATCCTCTTGCGAAGGCAATCAGTATGAGAGCTGAGGAAGAGGGGATTAAGGCAAAGCCGGTGGAAGACTTCCGGTCGATGACGGGAAACGGAGTGGTGGCATCACTGGACGGTAAGTCCATTATCGGTGGCAGTTATCGGTTTATGAAAGAACAAATTCAGATATCGGAGGAAACAGGAAGGCAGTGTGAGCTGCTGGCTGAAGAAGGTAAAACACCTTTGTTTTTTGCCTTTGATGATGAACTTCTTGGTATTATCGCCGTAGCAGATACTGTAAAGGATGACAGTTCTCATGCAATTAAAGACATGCAGGATATGGGTCTGCGTGTGGTAATGCTGACCGGTGATAATGAAGTAACCGCTCACGCAATCGGATCAAAAGTCGGTGTGGATGAGGTAATAGCAGGTGTGCTTCCTGACGGAAAAGAGGCAGTAATTCGTAAGCTTCAGGAAAAGGGAAATGTGATAATGGTCGGTGACGGCATAAACGACGCCCCGGCACTGACAAGAGCGGATATAGGAATTGCAATAGGTGCAGGTGCAGACGTTGCAATCGATGCAGCTGATGTGGTTTTGATGAAAAACAGCCTGTCAGATGTGCCTGCGGCCATAAGATTAAGCCGTGCTACCTTGCGAAACATTCATCAGAACCTGTTTTGGGCTTTTATATACAATACAATAGGAATTCCACTGGCGGCAGGCCTGTTTATCAGTATTTTGGGCTGGCAGCTTAATCCAATGTTTGCAGCGGCAGCCATGAGCCTGTCCAGCTTCAGTGTGGTTACCAATGCATTGCGACTGAACTCCTTCCGGATGTATGGCCGGGAAGAAGATATGGATAAAAACAGTGAGAAGGATAATACAATCAAGGAGGATAATACAATGGAAAAGAAAATGTTAATCGAGGGAATGATGTGCGGTCACTGTGAAATGCACGTGAAAAAAGCCTTGGAAGCAATTGATGGAGTGGAGAAGGCTGAAGTAAGCCATGAGACAGATACTGCAGTTGTAACCCTTGCAAGGGAAGTTGCAGATGATGTTTTAACACAGGCAGTTGAAGAAGAAGGCTACCAGGTAAAGAAAATTCAATAAGATAAGAAAATTACCAAGAGAAAAAGAATCGGCATATCCACGGAATCACCGGGTAGTATGCCGATTTTGTTATTTTTGTCATTTTTATTATATTCGATTGAGAAACTTCCTGAAGAAAACCGTACCGACGGTATCGGCCAGTATCCATCCGACTGGAATAGACCACCATATTGCATATACCCCAAGCCATGTATGAGGAGCCAGCAGATATGAAAGGACCACTCTTGTACCGAGGGAGATAACCGTTAGAACAAGTGACATTTCCGCACACTGAATACCTCGGTAATAACCATAGAAAAGGAACAGAATTCCGATTCCGAAATAAAAGCTTCCTTCTATTCTGAGATATTTGATACCTTCCAGAATAATTGCGGTCTCGTCGGCATCTACGAATATTTCCATGAGCTGACGTGTAAACAGCCATATTATAACGGAAACAGCCATGCAGAAAGCCGCAGAAACAGCCACTGAAATCTCGGTTCCCTTCCGAATACGTTCCTTTTTTCCTGCTCCCAGGTTTTGAGAGATATACAGCGAGTAGGCGTTGGCAAATTCCTGTGCAGGCATATAGGCAAGGGTATCGATTTTTACCGCAACGGTAAAGGCAGCCATAATGGTGGTACCAAAGCTGTTAACCAGGCTCTGAATCATCAAAATTCCCAGATTCATTACTGACTGCTGAAGCCCTGTAAATATGTCGTTTTTGATGATAAAGCCCAGTCTGCTCCATTCAGTTTTAGCCTGCATTTTAAGCAAACTTCCGTTTCGGAAAATCACATATAAGGTGACACCTAATCCGGCAAAGGCCTGTGAAATCACCGTAGCGGCAGCTGTGCCGGAAACTCCCCATTTAAGTTCCAAAACAAAGTACAAATCAAGCAGTACATTGATTCCCGACGCGATAGCAAGAAAAACCAGAGGTGCTGTGGAATTCCCCAGAGACCGGAGCAGGTACGCGAAAAAGTTATATAAAAATGTAAAGACTATTCCTACGAAAATAATTCTGACATAGCCTCGTGTCATGATGTAGATTTCATCAGGAATAGAAAGGAGTCGCAGTATGAAATCCGTTCCGGGAAAAACTGTCATGTACAGAATAACGGTTACGCTACCGATAAACATGAATGACAGGCGTATATCCTGCCTTATATCATCCGGTTTTCCCGCACCAAAGGATTTGGAAAACAACGCTCCGCTACCCATGCACAGCCCTATAATCAAAGAGGTCAGAAAAATCATGAGTGTGTAGGAGGAGCCTACTGCAGCCAGGGCATCTGAACTGATAAATCTTCCGACGATGATAGTATCAACTATATTATATATCTGCTGAAGCAGATTCCCTGCCATCATAGGGAGGGCAAAGAGCATAAGATTTCTGAGAATAGGTCCTTCAGTAAGTTTTCTGTTATTCATTCTTTCCATTAGAATTTGCAAACATTTTCAGGTTCATCCTTAAGGTATGCGTATACATTGCTGAACTCTGTTTTTGCACGACGAACCATGGATTCCTTAGTAAGGAATGCCACATGAGGAGTGAGAAGAGTATTCTTAGCATGAAGAAGCGGGTAGTCCTCAGGGATTGGCGGTTCCATATCGAAAACATCAATAGCAGCACCGGCAATTTTATCATCGTTAAGAGCCTGAGCCAGAGCGCAGTTATCGACAATGGGACCTCTTGCACAGTTAACAAAGATTGCAGATGGCTTCATCATAGCAATCTTTTCTGCGCTTATCATGCCTTTTGTCTCTGCATTGGCAGGGGTATGAAGGGAGATGATATCGCTTTCTGCCATCAAAGTATCTAAATCTACATATTGGATTCCGGCTTCCTTTACCTCTGCTCTTTCATGACGTGCATAAGCCAGAACCTTGGCACCGAAAGCCTGGAAAAGCTTGGCTGTTTTGAAACCAATCTGACCGCATCCGATGATACCGACTGTTTTACCTTCAATCTCTGTTCCTGCAAGTCCCATGGACGTCTTTCCCTGACGAACAGCCTGGTCACATGTTATAATCTTGCGCATTACCCCGATGGTCATGCCTAATACAAGTTCTGAAACGCTGGTGTTGGAATAGCCTGCACAATTGCAGATCATGATATCCTTTTCTCTGCATGCTTCCAGACCCACGTGGTCGATACCGGTAAAAGCAACTGCTATCATTTTCAAAGAATCACAAGCGCGAACAACTTCGTCAGGGTAAGGTGTGTTTGCAATCATGACGATATCCTGACCGGCACTTCTGCGTTTCAATTCTTCAACATCTGTAGTCTTGGTATCATAGTAGGTGAATGAGTGACCTGCATCCTTAAGTTCCTTAGAAAGGTCATCAATCATTTCCTGAGAAATACCGATAGGTTCAAGTAAACTAATATTCATAAGCACCTCCATATATTGTCTTTTTGATTTCCACCATTATATTATAACTGTCACAGCCTCAGGCTTCAACTTAAACTGACATAATTTACGGCAAAACAAAAGTGGGTAATGAAACCCACTCTTTAATATCTCCTTCTTCTGTCCTTTTCACTTTGCTGGTAATACAGCCTCTTCTCTTCAAACATTTTCTTTTCTGCATTACGAATCATAGTCAGCACATCCATTTCGGAAGTTTTCTCTGTAACACAACCCACGGAAAGATAATAGGAGTTTGTCTCAGCGAGAGCTTTAATACGTTCCAGCTTCCGGTGGACGGTTAATTCATTTTCGTCTCTGACGAAAACAACAAACTCATCACCGCCGATTCTAAAGGCACTGTCTTTACCAAACTCGTCCATAAGTGTTTTACCGACGAATCTGAGCATTGCATCTCCGGCCTCGTGTCCTTGTGAGTTATTCATTTCGTGAAGTCCGTTTACATCAACGTATATGCATGACATGGTATGATTCATTGAAGAACACTTCTTCATAGCTTTTTCATAGGAATTGCGATTGCGTAATCCGGTGAGTATATCTGTTTCACTCAGCACGGATATCTTCCTTGCGTACAGGAATTTCTGACACTTTACTCTCATCATATATGTGCTGACAATGACACTGATGGTTCCGAAGACCATGGCATTCGTAATATCTGTTACAAGAATGTTATCCGGCTTGGAATTAAGTGCAGCAAGAATGAATACAATGACAGATACTGAAATGCAGGTTACCATTCTTGCAGGCCTGTCCGTAAAAAGCAAAGGAACCGTAAGCAGCAAAGCAATAAAGGTAACTGTCCGCTCTTCAGGTATTGTAACAGTTCCAAGGATAATACCGAATATAAACAGGATAGCGATAAAGGCGTATGTAGCTATGATCAGGCTATCTGACCGATTACCTTTCACAGATTTAGCGGTAACATAGATTACAGCCAAAGCAATCAGAATGAAAAGATAAACCATGCGGTTAGTTGCTACAGTTTTTGAAAAAAAGGACAGCACAATCATAACCAGCAGGAAGAAGTCTGAAATGGCAGTAAAAGTCATAAGACATTTTCTGTTTTCTCTCTGCATATCGTGAATTATCTGAATGTAATCTTCTTTGGATAGTCCGGCATATAACAATTGTTGCTTAATTTGTTCCAAAAGATCGTGCATTACCATATCTCCTTCGTATCGAACGATAGTTTTGATTTCACTATTATATCATTCTGACCTTAATAAATCAATATAAATGAGGAGAGGTGGATGTTGAATTGTTTACAGATACTGCCCGAAGTTTATTATGTCCTCCTGTAGTGATGTCAGAAATTCCTTCACATGATATCCGTCTGTGG
>JAQXLM010000158.1 GCA_029012125.1 Eubacteriaceae bacterium
CTTTGTCGATCAGGGCTATGATATAGAGGATTACTATGCAATCGCAGAGGAATTCGGCACAATGGAAGACTTTGATCAACTTCTGGCAGAGGCAAAGAAACGAGATATGCATATTATTATGGACCTTGTAATAAATCATTGCTCTGACAGGCACAAATGGTTTCAGAAGGCTCTGGAAGACCCTGAGAGCGAGTACGGGGATTACTTCTATTTCCGCAAAGGAATAGACGGCAACCCTCCATGCAATTACCGCTCATACTTCGGAGGAAGCTGCTGGGAGCCGATTCCGGGAACTGACACGTATTATCTTCATCTGTTTGCCAAGGAACAGCCTGATTTAAACTGGGAAAATCCTGCTCTGAGACGGAAGCTGTATGACATGGTTAACTGGTGGCTAGACAAAGGTCTCTCCGGTTTTCGTATTGATGCCATTATGAACATAAAGAAAGACTTAGACTTTTCTGACCTTACACCTGATGGAGAGGATGGTCTTGCCAGCTGCTGGAGGATGGTTGAAAGTGTGGAAGGTGTAGGAGAATTTCTAAATGACTTAAAGGAAAACACCTTTCAAAGATACGACGCGTTTACTGTAGGAGAGGTTTTCAACATGAGACCTGAAGAGCTTCCCGATTTCATTGGGGAGAAGGGTTATTTCTCCACCATTTTTGACTTCAGCGCTCACTGCCTCAGTAACGGGGAACACGGCTGGTATGATGCACCGAAACCAGGCTTTTCACAGTGGCGACAGGCTGTGGCAAATTCCCAGCTTGAGGTTCAGAAATACGGCTTTGAAGCAAACATCATAGAGAATCACGACGAGCCGAGAGGCGCTTCCCGTTTTCTGCCGGCATATGCGCAGAACCGGGAAGGAGTCAAAATGCTGGGAACTGTAAGCCTGCTTCTCAGAGGCATTCCTTTCATTTATCAGGGACAGGAAATCGGCATGAGAAACGCCCACTGGAACAGCATAGAAGAGTACAATGACATTAACACAATAGACCAGTATCATGTTGCCAGACAGGCAGGGCTGAAGGATGAAGAGGCACTGGAGGTCTGCAGCAGAATGAGCCGTGACAATGCGAGAACGCCGTTCCAGTGGAGCGATAAGGAAAATGCAGGCTTCACCACCGGTACACCTTGGCTGAAGATAAATGACAATTACAGGGAAATAAACGCTGAGTCTCAGGAGAATGACCCACATTCTGTACTGAACTATTACCGCAGGCTCGTAGCCCTACGCAAGTCTCCGGAATATAAGGAAGTATTTACGTATGGAGACTTTGTTCCCGCATATGAGAATGTAGATGATATCATGGCATATTATCGTGAGGATGCCAACACGCGGGTGATGATAGTTGCAAACTTCGGGAAGATGCCCGTGGAACTGAAGACAGAGCATTCAATTAAAAAAATCCTGCTGTCAAACAGGGAGGATGTGACTGATAATCATACGTCAGACCTTATAGTCCTAAACAGCTGTGATGTATTTGTAATTGAAATGGAGCCTTAGAGAAGTTAGAATTTCAGTCTTTATAATTTCAAAGGGGAAGTAAATGCTGTGAATGAAGAAATTGAACAGAAAAAGAGTTCTCTATCAAAGGGAACAAAGAACATAATAATTCTGGGGCTTATAAGCTGCTTTGCCGACATCTCAAGCGAAATGGTTTACCCGTTAATCCCCATATACCTTACGGCGGTATTCGGGGCAACACCTGTTCTGGTAGGCCTTATTGAAGGAATTGCAGAGAGTATTGCCAGCCTGCTGAAGGTTTTCAGCGGATACATAAGCGATAGATTTCAACATAAGAAGGCTATTGCCTTTGCCGGATATTCAACAGGGCTGCTTTATAAAATTGCCCTCATCTTTGCCGGTTCATGGGGAGGAATTCTGACAGCAAGAGTAATAGACCGATTCGGAAAGGGAATCAGAACTGCACCAAGAGATGTTATGGTATCGGAAAGTGCAGACAAGGATAACATGGGCAGTGCCTTTGGAATCCATAAAATGCTGGATATGGCAGGCTCTGCAATAGGCATTCTGGCAGCCTTTTTACTGGTTCGGACGCTTGGGTCAGATACAGGCGGATACCAAACAGTTTTCGCCCTTTCCATCATACCTATAGTAATCGCCCTTATGCTTTTCTTCTTTGTTAAGGAGAAAAAAGAGAAGCGGGAAGTTGTGGAAAGAGAACACTTCTGGAATAACATATCCAAACTGGACGGACGACTGAAGCTTTATCTTGTAATTGCCTTCTTGTTTACACTGGGTAATTCCTCAAACAGCTTTCTGCTACTGCGTGCCTACGACATAGGTTTCGATAGCAGTACAACTATTTTGTTATACTTCATTTATAACGTGACAGCTTCGGTTCTTGCTATTCCATGCGGAAGGATTTCGGATAAAATCGGAAGAAAACGTCTTCTTGTAGGCGGATATATTACATTCTCAGTTGTATATTTTGGATTTGCCTTCTGCAGCTCCAAAGGTGTAATGGTATTGATATTTGTCATTTATGGCATATATACGGCTATGACGGCAGGAGCAGAACGAGCTTTTATCGCAGAAATTGCACCAAAGCAGCTGAAGGGAACCATGCTGGGTCTTCACTCCACTCTGGTGGGAATAGCCTTACTGCCTGCCAGCCTTATTGCAGGCCTGCTTTGGGATGGTATCGGCGTATTTGCTCCATTTGTATTTGGAGGCATGCTATCGCTCATATCTGCAGTTTTGTTAGCTATAAAATTAAGAGAGTCGTGAGGACTCTCTTTTTCTGTACAATAATATTACGGTTACGAGTAAAGCTTGATGATTTCCTCAGCGATAGATTTCTTGGAAAAGCAGCGGTCCATCGCCTGCTTCTCGATAAAACGGTGAGCATCAGGTTCACTCATCTTCAATTCGGTAATCAAAAGCCACTTAGCTTTATTAACAAGTCGGATTTCCGACATTTTATCTTCTATGGAAAGAGATTTTTTCTCAAAATGTCTCAGTCTCTCACGGGCACTTTCCATCCAGCACAGAGCCTGGCCCATAGTAAACTTGGAGATAGGCTTTGGAAGGGTAAACACCCCGTATTCGGCAACTTTGTCGTGGACATCGTCGTGAATATCTCTTTTTACAATCAGCAGAACTGCCGACTGCATGGTGGTACATATGTCAATGGCAAAACGAGTTCCGGAGTCATCAGGCAGGGGTGAATTTATAATGACAAAGTCATATGTTTTTTCTGCCAGAGTCCTTTTTGCGGCGCTGACACTCTTTACCGTGTGTACCGGTCTGTATCGTAATTCGGGAAGGATATCCGCAAAGGCAGAGGTGAATGTGTCTGTTGCAGACACTATGAGTATACTGTAAACACTTTCTTTTAAACTCATATAACACCTCCTTCCTCAGTTTATCAAAATCATAGGTTTAATTCTATTTATTGCAGTAAATGTCCAGTATTCTTTCAGGAATATGTTTTCTTATAAAATCACTGTTTTTTGCAGCTTCACGGGCTGCATCCAGGCTAACAGGCAACTGTTTGAACTTTGATAAAGTTTCTTCATCAGCAGTGAAAAGGTTGATGTTGGCAGGCTCCTGAAGATCAGTCTTATTTCGGATTCCATCCATGGCGGAATATATCATCAAAGCAAATGCCAGATAGGTGTTGGCTGCAGGGTCGGGCGATCTCAGCTCTGCCCGTCTGTATTCACCCATTGCGGCAGGCACTCTAATCAGCTGAGAGCGGTTCTCCTCTGACCATGAAATATACTTGGGAGCTTTGCCGGAGCCG
>JAQXLM010000159.1 GCA_029012125.1 Eubacteriaceae bacterium
TCTGCATACCATTTTGAGTTCCAGTCTTTGATTACGCCCACTCTTAAACCATGTGGACTTACTTTCTGACCCATTCAATGAACCTCCTATCTTAGTCTCTTTCCTTAAGAGTAACGCCAACGTGGCTTGATCTCTTTAGGATGATTGATGCTCTACCTTGTGATCCGGCTCTCCATCTCTTCATTGTAGGGCCCTGATGAGCATATACTTCTGCAACGTATAAATTGTCTGGATTCATATCAAAGTTGTTTTCAGCGTTTGCTGCTGCTGATTTTACAACTTTTTCTACGATTTCAGCACCTTTACCGGGTGTGAACTTAAGGATTGTCAATGCCTCGTTTAAATCCTTACCTCTTACTAAATCTGTAACAGGCTTCAGCTTAATAGGAGACATTCTTACGTATTTTGCAACTGCTTTTGCTTCCATTTTTCTATCTCCTTTTCTTATCTGACTTTTGATGATTTATCAGCAGCGTGGCCTCTGTAGGTTCTTGTTGGAGCGAATTCTCCAAGCTTGTGTCCTACCATGTCTTCTGTAATGTATACAGGAACATGTTTTCTACCGTCGTGAACTGCAATTGTATGACCCACCATCTGTGGGAAGATTGTTGATGGTCTAGACCAGGTTTTAATTACTTTCTTTTCGTTTGCTTCGTTCATAGCTTCGATAGCTCTCAGAAGCTTAACGTCTACGAAAGGACCTTTTTTAAGTGATCTACTCATTCGTAATGCTCCTTCCTAATTATTTTTCATTTCTTCTCTTTACGATATACTGATTTGAAGCTTTGTTCTTCTTTCTTGTCTTGTAGCCAAGAGCAGGCTTACCCCAAGGAGTAACAGGACTCTTACGTCCGATAGGGGATCTACCTTCACCACCACCGTGTGGGTGATCGTTAGGGTTCATTACGGAACCTCTTACTGTAGGTCTCCATCCCATATGTCTCTTTCTACCTGCTTTACCAATCTGGATGTTAGCGTGGTCTGCATTACCAACTTCACCGATTGTTGCTCTACACTGAATAAGAACTTTTCTAACTTCTCCGGAAGGTAGTCTTACCTGTGCATATTTATCTTCTTTAGCCATTAACTGAGCTCCGTTACCTGCTGATCTTGCAAGCTGAGCACCTTTACCAGGCTTTAATTCAACGTTGTGAATCATTGTACCAACTGGAATGTTGGCGATTGGAAGAGCGTTTCCAACCTTGATATCTGCTTCCGGACCTGAGAAGATTACATCTCCAACCTTTAGCTTTTCAGGAGCGATGATGTATCTCTTTTCGCCGTCAGCATATACGATTAATGCGATGTTCGCGCTTCTGTTTGGATCGTATTCGATTGTTGCAACTGTTCCTGGAATATCGTCTTTAGTTCTCTTGAAGTCGATGATTCTGTACTTAGGTCTTGTACCGCCACCTCTGTGTCTTACAGTAATCTTACCTCTAACGTTTCTTCCTGAATGTTTCTTTAAAGTTTCTGTAAGAGATTTTTCAGGTGTGCTAGTAGTAATCTCTTCGAAAGTAGAAACTGTCATTCCTCTTAAACCAGGAGTAGTTGGATTATATTTCTTAATTCCCATTGTTTGCTACCTCCTATATTATAGACCCTGGAAGAACTCGATTTCCTTACTGTTTTCAGTAAGAGTTACGATAGCCTTCTTGTAAGAAGCTGTTCTACCCTGTGTTCTTCCCATTCTCTTCATTTTTCCGTCATAGTTCATGATGTTAACTTTTTTAACTTCTACGCCAAAGATTTCTTCAACAGCTAATCTAACCTGAGTTTTGTTAGCGTCTGTAGCAACCTTGAATGTGTACTTCTTTTCTGCAGCCTTATCCATACTCTGCTCAGTAATTACAGGCTTAAGGATTACGTCGTATGCTGATCTCATTATTTGTACACCTCCTCAATTTTTTCGATTGCTTCCTTAGTTACGATGAAGCTTGTGTGGTTTACGATTTCGTAAACGTTCATTGTTCCTACCAGAGCAGTTCTTACTCCAGGGATGTTAGCAGCTGACTTTACGATGTTTTCGTCTTTTTCAGCTGTAACGATCAATGCCTTCTTGGCAGCTTTGATGTTTTCTAAAACCTTTACCATTTCCTTAGTCTTAGGAGCATCAAATTTTAATTCGTCTAATACGATGATTTCGTTTTCTAATACCTTTGCAGATAAAGCAGACTTAAGAGCTAATCTCTTTAACTTCTTAGGAACTGCATATCTATAGCTTCTTGGCTTAGGTCCGAAAGCAATACCGCCTCCGATCTGTGATGGGTCTGTTGTACTACCCTGTCTGTGACGACCTGTTCCCTTCTGTCTGAAAGGCTTTCTTCCGCCTCCTCTGACATCGCCTCTGGTCTTTGTTGACTGAGTGCCCTGTCTCTGGTTTGCCAAGTAATTTACAACAACTGCGTGAACAGCGTTCTGATTTGGCTCGATGCCGAATATTTCGTCTTTAAGCTCAATTGTTCCGGCTTCAGCTCCGGCCATGTTAAGCATTGTTACTTTTGCCATTTTGTGCTTCCTCCTTTCTGAAGTCTATTTATTTGTCCTGACACTTTACAGCATACTGAACTCTTACAAGGCTTCCCTTGCCGCCAGGGATAGCTCCCTTAACAAGCATTAAGTTTCTGTCAGTGTCAACTTTTACTAAAACAACGTTCTGAACTGTAACAGTTTCGCGACCCATTCTTCCAGGACCTGCATTGCCCTTGAATACTCTTGATGGGTAAGTACCTGCAGCTAACGCACCTGCTAATCTCTTGTGCTTTGAACCGTGAGTCATAGGACCTCTGTGGTGTCCGTGTCTCTTGATGTTACCCTGAGTTCCCTTACCTTTGGAAGTTCCTGTTACGTCTAACTTCTTACCAACTTCGAAATCAGCAACAGTGATTACCTGGCCAAGTTCGTAAGTTTCACCTTCTTCAACTCTGAACTCAGTTAAGTGCTTCTTCAGAGGAGCACCGCTCTTTGCAAAGTGACCGGTCATTGGCTTGTTTACTCTGTGAGCTTTCTGATCTTCGAAAGCAACCTGTACTGCATTGTAACCGTCAGTTTCAACTGTCTTGATCTGAGTTACAACTTCAGGACCTGCTTCGATAACTGTTACAGGAATTACTTCTCCTGTTTCTGCGAAAATCTGAGTCATTCCGATTTTCTTTCCTAAAATTGTTTTCATATTTTTTCCTCCTATTTTTGCGTTATTCGCAAATTCTTACAGCGGATTGCTCTGGTTTGGCTTTCTTTCAGAACTTACACAGGACAGTTCATCAGATTCCCTCTCATGCAATCTTACTAAGGGGAGTACCCTTAATACTTATTGAAGTTTGATTTCAATGTCTACACCTGCAGGTAAGTCAAGCTTTGTTAAAGCATCTGTTGTCTGAAGTGTAGCATTTGTGATGTCGATTAATCTCTTGTGAGTTCTCTGTTCGAACTGTTCTCTGCTGTCCTTATACTTGTGTACAGCTCTTAAGATTGTTACGACTTCTTTTTCTGTCGGTAGCGGAATCGGTCCGGAAACGTCTGCGCCTGTTTTCTTGGCTGTTTCTACGATTTTCGCTGCTGACTGGTCTAGTACCGCGTGGTCATAGGCCTTAAGCTTGATTCTCATTTTCTTTAATTCGCTCATTTTTTCCTCCTAAAATTTTTTGTACTGTTTTCGCTATGCTTGTACAGGGGTTCTTTAATTGACCTTAGGCGATTTGCTTATTTTCTAAGTAAGTCGTAGATCGGTCAAATGCCCATTTTTCAACGTGTACGGTGGAATCGCTTACTTTGCACACGCTTCCGTGCGTTTCTTTTTTCAACACACAGATTAAAACAGGCGAACACCTTCGCCCCCATCTTGTGAGGACAATTCTCCGTAGAAATTACCTGATAGCTCAGCAACTTCCTACTTCATCGCCTTAAGCAAGCCTTGTTATTGTACTATATGTCAGGCAATAATGCAAGTATTTTTTCAAAAAAACTTTTCGCATTTTTTCTGTTTTTCTAACTCATATGTATTGTAATTTCAATGCTGGCAACTCATTTTTATATACACAGTCCCTGGCGTTTCCTATTTTGTGAGAAATAAAAGACGGCACATTTTGGTGCCGTCTACAAAAAACTAGTCAACAAATACGCTTCCGCCTATAAATTCTCGTAAAATAGAGTTGTTTACTATTACGCTGTCATCCTCTATGACATCGAAGAAACTAAGGAATTTCAACATTCTTGCCGCATCTGCATATTCAGCTTCTTCTTTCGTAATATTTTTCAGTAAAGGCTCAGCATATTTCTTCAATACAGAAATTTCATACACATGATATGAATTGAAAAGCACATCTGCTTCTCCGTTGTAAGGGAAAATATACTTATCCTCTCCCTTTCTCACCTTTGGCCAGTCAGCTATGGTTTCCTGTGCACTGTGTCCTCTGTACAGGTTGTCTCTAACCATTCTTCTCAGCATTCTCTCATCTGTCGTTGAGATTCTGTTGTGCGGATCTATGTTCAGCTGGGTGAGAGGGCTTATGTATATCTTGTATTTCTCTTCCTTCGGAATATCCGGTGTGAGAAGCTCATTCAGACCGTGAATACCCTCTATTACTATTGGCTGCCCCGGTTTAACAGAGGTTAAACGTTTTCCGAATACTTTGGTACCTTTGATAAAATCAAAGGTAGGCAGGTCTACGGTCTCACCTGCAAGCAATGCATTAAGCTGATTGTTGAACAGCTTGATGTCCACTGCCTCCAGACATTCGTAATCCTTTTCTCCGTGTTCATCCAGAGGGGTATCTTCCCGCTCGACAAAGTAATCATCTGTTCCCATATACAAAGGATTCAGACCGTTTACTCTCAGCTGGATGCATAGTCGCTGTGCAAAGGTGGTCTTTCCCGACGAGGACGGACCCGCAATCAGTACGATACGCTTTTTACCATCTTTGATCTCATCGGCTATCTCCCCGATCTTTTTCTCGTGAAGTGCCTCTGAAAGCTGAATCAGATCCCTGCACTCACCGTTCCTGATCTTACGGTTCAGGTCTGCCACATAGTTAACTCCCAAAAGCTTATCCCATCTGGTCTGTTCTCCGAAGGCCTGATAAAGCTTTACCTCATCCTCGTACTCCGGAATCACATTAGGATTTGATGGATGAGGAAATCTCAGCAGAACGCCTCGCCTGTATTTCATAAGTTCAAAACGCTTTACATAGCCTGTAGACGGAACCATCAGTCCGTAGAAGAAATCTCTGAAACCGTCTATTGAATAATATTTAAGAGTTTTCGGGCTGTCGGATTCAGTATTCGGAACATGCTCCACAACGTACGGAATATCTGCGTCAACAATTTCCTGCATACGCATCTCTATGTTTCTGACCTGTTCTTCTGTCAAAGCAGTGCCGGTCTTCACCTCAGTATACAGGCCTTTGTTAAGAGCGTTCTGTATCTCCACCTTAACATCTCCCAGGCAGTCGTTTACCGCCTTCAGATATATCAAAGACAGACTGTGCTGGTAAATCAGGTTTGCTGCCTGTGTCCTCATATCCAGAAGCTCAACGTTGCAGTCACTATCTAATCTGTATGTCAGCTCCTTTATTTCATTGTTAACTCTGGCAGCCAGAACAGTATAGTCCAGCTCATTTTCATATTTGCGATATATTTCTTCTAAGGAAGTATTCTTTTCTATTTCAATTTCCCTTGCCTGACCCTTTGGTGCTGTCTTTAAGTTAATCTTCATGATAATCTCCACTCCTTTCGCGTTTGGGTTAATTCTAACACAGTTTAACGTCATATTAAACATTTCAAAACAAAAACTCTACATATTATTCGCAGAGTTTGGTTAAAATACCTATTGAAAGGAGTGATTCCATGAAAAAACTGGTATTAATTCTACTCATAATCGGAGGAATCAATTGGGGATTAATCGGGTTCTTCAAGTATAATCTGGTCGACAGCATCTTCGGACCTGATTTCTTCCTGGTTTCCAGAATTATATACGCCGTCGTTGGCCTTGCTGCATTATGGGCGATATCATTTCTATTTGATAATAATACAAGAGAGGGTTAATTCCCTCTCTTGTGTTTTACATGCGTTTTAACAACATTCTGAATCACATGGACTGCCGCAAGATTCACCGCAGCCGAATGCGCCCGGCATGCAGAATAAAAGTACTAGGATTAAAAAGAAAAACAGCAAGCTGTCATCCATTCCTCTTCCTCTATCACAAGACATAATATATACCTCCTGTCTTAGTTCTATGGTACATATTATGAATCCTGCAAGTACACTGTTCTATAAATCAGGCTATTTCTTTCTCCCTGCATATTAAAAGGGCATGTTCTCTGCCGGCATTCCGTCGTCAAAGGCATCAGTGTCGGATAATTCCGTCGGCGGACAAATATCGCCGGCGTCATCACCTTCTTCTTTCAACTGATGCTCCTCAGCAAACTGTTTTCTCTGCAGCTCCATTCTGGCTCTGCGTTCATCCTCTATGGCTCGTCCTCTTGCAATAGCTTTATCATTGTTGTTCTTCAGATATAAATCCGTGACTTTCTGCATCTCCCATTGAGACAAGGTGAGTCCCTTTCCCATTCTTTCATGATGTTCATCCCATTCACGGATATCGTACTTAGCCTCATTACCGTTCCAGGCTACCAGATTTAACTCCTTTTTCCAACCGGAACTGCTGGTATTGATTATGCCTAAGTGTTCCTTGATTTCAAAAGATATTCTCTTTTCCGGCATAGTTTTTCTCCATTTCCATGCCAGTCAGCTCAAGGCTATATTATATCTTTTACCATAAAATGTCAACCATTATTTTCCAACTGCGGTTATTTCATAGCATTTAGGATTTTAGCCGGAATAACTCTGCACTTCTCTTCTGAAACTGAAGCGACAGAAACTCTTACACCCTTTGCCAGTGGAATGATGAATAAGCCTTCCTTTTCAAGCTTTGATGCAATTTCGTCCGGATTGTCGCAAGGAATCGATACGAAGAAACCTGCATCGAAAGGTACTGTTACCAGACCAATCTTATTAGCCTCCTCTTCGAAAGCCTTTCCTCTGCGAAGAAGCATATCCCTGATTTCTTTTCTTTCCTGTGTAACTCTCGCAAGCAGTTCTTCATCTGAATAGATTTTGGCAATTACGCTCTGTCCTGCTCTTGAACAGTTGGACCAGCTTCCTCTTGATGAGAATTCGCAGACGCTCTTGAACTCCTTAGCGATTGCTTCTGTAGGTGCAAGGCAAACCATTGCTCCGCATCTCATTCCATAAGCGGTGAAGGTCTTGGACATACTGTATGCGATAATAGGAAGAACGTTTACCGGAAGTCCCTCCAGTACAGGAAGAAATTCTCTGTATTTATCTTCATCTCCTGCGAAGTCTATGTAAGCAGCGTCAATAAGAAGTGCAATCTTCTTTTCAGGGGCTACCTTGTTAAGAACATCTACAACACCTTCCCAGTCTTCTATTGTCAGGGAGTATCCTGTTGGGTTGTGTGCAGGTGTGTTAAGAATAATCGTCAGGTATTCCTGTGTTGCAAGCAATTCATTTACCTTTTCATCAAAGCTTCCAATGTTGAATTTTCTGTCTTCAGTAAAAAGCGTAAATGTATCGATGTCTCTTCCTATTTCGCTGGCAATTGTCTTGTATGGTGACCAGAACCAGTCACTTGTCAGAACCTTGTCACCTCTTTCGGAATAATTGGCAATAGTGTTTCTGATAGAACCTGTTCCACCCGGCGTTGCAACCGCTTCAACAAAAGCCTTTGGTTCGTATTTTCCAAGTGCGGCCTTGATTGCGGCCTTTCTGAAATCAGGAATGCCCGCAATTGGTGCATATGCTGCATATTCTGCAGGTTTCAGGCTTCTGAAAGTTTCATCAACGGAGGATAAAACCATCAGATTTCCGTCATCGTCTAATAATGCTCCGATTGTAGCATTGATTACGGCATCCTTACCCTTCTCCGCGATCATTGCATTTGCTCTGTTGCTGATTCCAAAAATTTTGTCTTCCTTCGGAATCGTTCTGCCTCCTTTTACAGCCATTGTGTACTCAATCATTTTTAACCTCCTAAAACTAAACAATCATTACTCCCACATTATATTACAAAGATTTTTCCATTACAATATTTTTTCTGTTCCGGATAACCTTTGAATTAAAAGCCGGTCTTTCGTCGATACTATTCAGAGGAGGTGTATAATATGCAATCATATGACAAAAATAAAAGAAAAGACAAAACTGCAAGAACCATAGTGCTTTGTTTTTGTGTTATCGTTCTGACATCAATTTTCACCATTAAAGCCAATATTGATAAGGTCACCAGAAATGCGGAAAATATACAGGTGACTAAGGAGGCACCCGCTGCTTCAACGAAGCCGGTGGAAAAACAGGAAGCCAGGACCGATGAAAGTGCTTCTGCAAAATCAGAAGAGTCCGAAGATGTTGTCACTGAAATCCCCGTTGTTGACAGTCAGAATCAGGCACCTGCATCCGGTGATTTCACCACTCCCATGAATATGGCAGCCGCAAAGGTGGTCAAGGAGTATTCCATGGACATGGTAGTTTACAACAAAACTCTGGATCAGTATATGACCCATCCCGGTATTGATATCCAGGCAGAGGGAGATTCAGAGGTCCTGGCTGTAGCAAGTGGAATCGTTACTGACATATATGATGACGATGCATATGGCATCACCATCGAAATTACTCACAATAATGGATATGTAACAAGATACTGTAACCTTTCCACAGAGGATCTGGTGGAAAAAGGTGACAAGGTTAATGCCAGTCAGGTCATCAGCAGTGTAGGTAAGTCTGCTATGTATGAGTCTGCCGACAAACCTCATCTTCATTTCGAAATCCTGAAAGGGCAGGAACTTCTCAATCCGTCTGATTTTATAAACTTTTAATTAAAAAGGCTGTTACCGAAAGGAGTTTTTCTCCTTAGGCAGCAGCCTGATTATTTTATGCCTTAATCTTTACATAATTAATATTTTTGCCTGTCTTAGCGAACTTTTCTTCGTATTCAGTAGTTATGTTTCCTTCCGCATATGGTGAATTGTGCAAATCTTTTGACATTTCCACAATCTGAAGTCCGGTTTCCTCAATCTGTTCCAAAGTAAATTCAAAGAGACTGTCATTATCTGATTTAAACTGAATGTTTCCGCCGGGTCTGATGACCTGAACATACTGCATCAGTCTTTTTCCATAGGTAAGTCTTCTCTTTGCATGCCTTTCCTTTGGCCACGGATCACTGAAATTCAGATATATGCCGGCCAGTTCACCGTCAGCAAAGAAATCCCTTAAATCCTGAACATATTCCGTGACAAAGGTTATATTATTCAATCCCTCTTCATCAGCCTTTTCCAGGGCACGAAGAACTACGCTCAAAGCTCCTTCTACGGCAATATAATTATTCTCAGGGTTTCTCAGACTCTGCTCTCTAATAAATTTGCCCTTGCCGCATCCCAGTTCCAGATAAATGGGATTGGAATTACCGAAAATCTCGTGCCATCTTCCCTTCATGTCCTTAGGGTTATCAGTAATGTACCGGCTCAGCTCAGCAAGCTTTTCATCCAGGTTTTTAATTCGTCTTTGTCTCATAAACTCTTTCTCTAAAATACTCTCATTAAAATTACTGCGGCAAAGAAAAGCACCAGTAGAACTATGGCTATATAGTCTATGCGGCAAAGCTTCATCTGATGCATTCTGGTTCTGCCCTTACCGCCTTTATAGCATCTGGCTTCCATAGCCATGGCCAGATCCTGAGCAATTCTGAATGCACTTACAAAAAGGGGTACCAGAATAGGAACCAGTGCCTTTGCTCTTCTGATAATGTTTCCCGTTTCAAAATCCGCTCCTCTCGCCTGCTGTGCTTTGATGATTTTGTCCGTCTCCTCCAGAAGGGTCGGTATGAACCTTAAGGCAATGGACATCATCATAGCCAGCTCATGGGTAGGTACTCCTATATGTCTGAAAGGATTGAGCAGACTTTCTATTCCGTCGGTCAGGTTAATAGGTTTGGTTGTAAAGGTAAGCAATGATGTGCCTATTATCAGCATAACCAGACGTATTGCCATAAATGCAGCGGTGTACAGTCCTGCATCTGTGATTTTCAAAAATCCTATTCTGAACAGAACCTCTCCTTTTACCATAAAGATATTCAGGCAGAAGGTGAAGATCAAAATGAGCAGAATAGGTTTCATTCCTCTCATAATAAAGCTAAAAGGAACCTTGGAGACTTTGACCACCAAAGCCAGGCACACAGCGCATACAGCAAAACCGATAAAATCGTTAACTATAAACAGCTCCACGATAAAAAACAGTGCCGCCATTATCTTCAACCTGGCATCAAGTCTGTGAATTACCGACTCGCAGGAGTAATATTGTCCAATTGTTATATCTCTTATCATTAAATCTATTTCCTTTTCAGATATTTAAGCAATTCTTCTTCAGCTTCATCCAGACTTAGCTTGTCTGAGTCTACATCCAGACCTCTCTCAGACAATGCCTGCATCAAAGCCGTAACAGGCGGAACCGACAGTCCGACGGACTCCAGTCTTTCCTTCTGAGAAAACACCTCCTTCGGTGTCCCCATCATCAGAAGGTGTCCGTTGTCCATTACCATAACACGATCTGCCATATCAGCAACGTCTGCCATATTGTGGGAAACAAATATGATAATGTTTCCTTCCTGCTGATGAACTCTTCTGATCATCTTCAGTATTTCCTTATGGGCTCCGGGATCCAGGCCTGCTGTAGGCTCGTCCAGTATCAGAACCTCAGGTTTCATAGCAATGACGCCGGCAATGGCAACCCTTCTCTTCTGTCCTCCGGACAGCTCAAAAGGCGATTTGTCCTTTATCTTTTCATAATCCAGGCCTACCTGCTCTATGGCATCTTTGACCCTTGCTTCTATTTCAGATTCCTCCAGACCCAGATTTTTCGGTCCAAAGGCTACGTCCTTTGCAACGGTTTCCTCAAAAAGCTGGTATTCCGGATACTGAAATACCAGTCCAACCTTTTTCCTGATATCACGCATGGCAACACCCGGCTGGGTAATATCCGTATCACCCACTATAATGGTTCCGGATGTAGCTTTAAGTAATCCGTTGAGATGCTGCAGCATGGTTGATTTACCTGAACCGGTGTGCCCGATTACTCCTACAATTTCTCCATCCTGTATATCAAAGCTTACACCCTCCAAAGCAACCTGCTCGTCAGGCATTCCCTTTGAATATATATGACATAAATCTTTTACTTGTATTGACATATGAAATCTACCAATCCTTCGACATTAATAATTCCTTTAGGGATGTCTACTCCCTTATTTCTTAATCTGCTTGCCAGCTCTACAGCGAGAGGCATCTCAAGATTAGCCTGCGTCAAAACCTCTTCCTGAGAGAACACCTCCTCCGGTGTACCGTCCAGCAGCACCTTTCCTTCATCCAGTATGATAACTCGGTCCGCTTTTACTGCCTCGTCCATGAAATGGGTAATAAGGACTACGGTAATACCTTCTTCATGAAGTTCCCGGATTATTTCCATTATCTCTTCTCTGCCCTGTGGGTCCAGCATTGCTGTAGCTTCGTCAAAGATTATACACTCCGGTTTCATGGCAACTACGCCTGCGATGGCAATTCTCTGTTTCTGTCCTCCCGAAAGCATATGGGGAGCCTTCTTTCGAAACTTACCCATGTTTACAGACTGCAATGCCTTGTCAACTCTGGCTCTGATGTCTACAGGATCAATGCCCAGGTTCTCGGGTCCAAAGGCAACATCATCCTCTACAATAGAGGATACCAGCTGGTTATCCGGATTCTGAAAGACCATTCCTGCAGCCTGTCTTACATCCCATATGTGTGTCGGATCTGCTGTGTTCCAATCCTTTACATATACAACTCCCTCTGAAGGCAGCAACAGGCCGTTTATGTTCTTTGCCAAGGTCGATTTTCCTGATCCATTTTTCCCTATTATAGCGGTAAATGTACCTTTCTCTATTTCTATACTAAGATTATCAAGAACAACTGCAGCTTCTTCTCCATCTACAGTTCCATATTTAAAATTAAGATTTTCAATGCGAATCATTTTTTCCATGTTGTTTTTCTCCCATCAATCCCCTATTGTAGCATATCGATGAAAATAAGTAAAGAAGCAACCCTTGCAGGATTGCTTCTTAGTATTGTCATATTTTATTGATATTAACCGTCTGTATAAGTCTGTTTACACAGATCTGTTAGCCATTAGAACCATACGATTGTTCCGTTTACTGTCATTACAATTGCTGCAACTGCTGCAACTACAAGTGCAATGCAAACTATAATATCTACTGTGCTGTCGAACAGCTTTCTGCCCTGTTTCTTTCTGTTGTACAGGTACATCAGAGTTCCTGGTGCATACAGCAATGTTGCAACGAAGATGTAGGTTACTCCGGAAGCATACAGCAGCCATATTCCGTAAACAGCGCCAACTATAGCTATCAGCCAAGGGATAAATCTCTTTCCGCCTTCATATTCCTTATCCTCGCCCTTAGCAACTACCTTGAAATAGTAGAATGCTGAGAATACATAAGGAACCATTATAGCTGATGTAGATAATGCATAGCATGCCTGGAATGTTGCATCATTGAAGTAGATAATTACGATGAATACCTGAATGATAAGTGCAGTAACGATTACTGACCATGTAGGTGCACCGTGCTTGTTCTTCTTCGCCAGAATTGCAGGGAACGCTCCGCATTGTGCAGGTCCAAAAGCACTGTCTATACATAGAATTGTGTATGAGAACATTGCGCCTCCTACAGAGATAACAACTGCTACATTAACCAGGCTTGCTCCCCAAGGACCTACTACTGCTTCCAGTACTCCACCAAGAGATGGATTTTCTAATGCTGCCAGCTCTTCAGCAGGCATTACTCCCATGGATAGGAATGAAATCAGGAAGTACAGACCGAACAATGATGCGAATGAAATAATTGTTGCCTGTCCTGCGATTTTTGTAGTTCTTCCTCTTCCTGAGATTACAACTGCACCTTCAATTCCGATAAAAATCCATACGGTTGTATATACAGTTGCCTTAACCTGTTCCATTAAGGAAAGCTCGCCTGTTCCGCCAAAGTTCTGTGTGAAAATATCCCAGCTGAATGCACCGCCAAGAATGATTGCAACTACTACAACCACAATCGGTACAGCTTTTGCAATTACTACTACAGTGTTAAGCACTACAGCCTGGTTTACACCCCTCATTACGAGGAATGATAATGCCCAGATTACGATTGATGCAATTACGCATGAGAACAAATTGCTGCCGTTTCCAAACAGGCTTGAATAGTTACCTAATGTTCCAAACAGTAGAGTAATGAATGACAACTGTGCCAGAATAGCACTCATCCAGTAACCCCATGCTGAGTTGAATCCTATATATTCTCCGAATCCTTCTCTTGCATATGTATATATACCGCTGGTAAGTTCCTTTTTTACTACGGAAAGCTTGAAGAAACACATTGTCAGTCCAAACATTCCGACTCCGCAGATGAGCCAGCCTATCAGTGAAGCTAATGTGTATGCGCCACCTGCTGCAAAGTCTCCGGATAGGGTGAATACACCACTGGCTAATGTAGTGCCGATAGCAAACATGGCTAGAGGCAATACGCCTAAAGTTCTTTCTTTATTATCCATTTTTTTCTCCTATAGTCTTTATATCCTATAAACTATGAATTAGAATCTTAATGATAAGCAGCTAAGTCCTCCGTCAAGCTTTCTGTATTCTGAAGTATCAACAGTCAAAGTCTTGTATCCTAAATCCTGAACTGCCTTTAATACTGCAGGATATCCTTCAGGAACAATTACTGTATCGTTAACCCAGATGCAGTTTGCAGCATAAGCTTCTTCTTCAGGAATTACAACCTTGTTATAGCTTGCGAAATCTTCCTTATCAACGAATTCGCCGCTTACAAGCATGTTGTTGTCTTCAAGATAGTTTACGCCGGTCTTTAGGTGAAGAACTTCTTCCAGCTTAACTTCTGAGCATGTCATACCATACTTTGCCAGAATTTCTGTCAGCTGTCTGATACCTTCTTCGTTAGTTCTTGCTGATCTTCCTACATAGAAGTGGTCTCCGCACATCATTACGTCTCCACCTTCCAGAGTTCCGGGAGCCTTTATGTATTCGATATGATCATCATCAAAGAATTTTCTTACTGCTCCTATAATTTCATCTTTTTCACCATTTCTTGATTCAGCACCAGGGTTAGTGATGATAGCACATGCTCTTGTAATAAGTGCAGGGTCTTCTACGAAACATGAGTCAGGATATCTTTCGTCTGCTTCTAAAACTGTTACGTCAACATCACACTTCTTAAGTGCTTCAATGTAATCATCATGTTCCTTTAAAGCAAGTTCATAGTCTGGCTTTCCGGGATACAGACCGGAAGTGATTCCTTCTACCATAGCCTTACAAGGTCTTCTAACGATTACGTGGTTAAACTTTTTCATCTTTCTTTCCTCCTCACAGTACATTAAAATCATCTTTAATACACTGTATATTATATACTGTATTTTTAATTTGTCAAGTTGTATAATATATTGTATTTTTATTTTCGGGCCTTTATGGAGTGAACATTGTAATGAATCATAAAAAAACAGGCCGATGCGCTCAGCGCACCGACCTGCTGTCTGTTGTCTGTTCTTTTCTATTCTGTAACTCTCGTCGAAATTACTCGATGATTTCTGTTACAACTCCGGAACCTACTGTTCTTCCGCCTTCTCTGATAGCGAATCTCAGTCCTTCTTCGATAGCGATTGGTGTGATCAGTTCGATTGTCATCACTACGTTATCTCCAGGCATGC
>JAQXLM010000160.1 GCA_029012125.1 Eubacteriaceae bacterium
ATTATACTAGCCTTAAGCGAATACTTTACAAGAAAGCTTGCTGAACAGCACAGTGAAGGAATTGCTTTAACCTTTGCAGTTGTTGAGAAAATGCTGGTACTTATTCTGAAACCTATCGTTTTGATTCCTGCCTGCCTAGCCAATCTTCTTCTGATGATTCTTAATCAGAAAACCAATATCGATGACAGTGAGTACTCAGAAGAGAAAGTTATGTCAATCCTGGAAGTAGGACAGCAAAGCGGTGAAATCAAAGAAGAAGGCAAGAAAATGATTAACAGTATCTTCGCATTCGACGATGAGCTTGCCTATGAAATTATGACGCCCAGAACGGATGTATTTCTTATAGATATCAATGATCCACCTAGTGAGTATCTGGATCAGCTGATGGAATTAAGACATTCCCGTATACCTGTATATGAAGATGATACTGACAACATCATCGGCATTATTCTGATTAAAGACTATCTTATCAAAGCACGGGAAGCAGGTTTTGATAAGGTTGACATCAGAGAAATCCTTAGAAAGCCGTATTTCGTACCGGAAACAAAGAAGATAGATTCATTATTCTTTGAACTCCAGAAGGGAAAGCAACAGGTTGCCATTCTTATCGATGAATACGGCGGCTTCAGTGGTATTGTAACCATGGAAGATATAATTGAGGAAATCGTGGGAGATATCGACGACGAGTACGATGAAGCAGAACATGTTATCGAGGTAATTGATGAAATGAATTACATTGTGGACGGTGACGTATCTCTTGACGATTTAAGCGAAGAGACAAAGGTAACGCTGGAATCTGATAACAGTGAAACCATCGGAGGCTTCATTATAGATATACTTGGAGAGATTCCTGAAGACGGAGACGAAAACAGAGAACTGACCTTTGATAATTACATTTTTACTATTCTATCCGTTAAGGAACGTCGAATTGAAAAGGTCAAAATCTCAATTCTGCCTGAGGATGAGGAGAACGGACAGACTCCGGAGGATATATCTGAAAACAAGAGATAGCGGCAAGGCCTTTACAGGCCTTGTCTTTTAAAGTATAAGCCAAAATAAAGACATACCTATGAATAATAAAGAATTTTTAACATTTGGAATAGTTGCACACGTAGACTCAGGAAAAACCACTCTTTCTGAAGCAATTCTCTACGAAACCGGAACCACCAGAACTATGGGACGTGTAGACCATGGAGATGCCTTTCTTGACACCTATGACTTGGAGAAAAAGAGGGGAATTACCATTTTTTCTAAACAGGCTGTTTTCAGTCTGGGAAACAGTACCGTAACCTGGCTTGATACTCCGGGTCATATGGATTTTTCTGCAGAAATGGAGAGAACTTTATGTGTCCTTGATTATGCCGTACTGGTTATCAGTGGTCCAAACGGGATAACAGGTCAGGATGAGACATTATGGAAAATACTTGATAATTATAAGGTTCCTACTTTTATCTTTATCAATAAAATGGATCAGCCGGGCTGTGACATAAACATGATTATGGAAAGACTGCAAGGCAAGCTAAGCAAGTCATGTCTGCTATTCGATGTGGAAAACGATGAGTTTTTTGATAACCTTGCAATGAGTGACGAGGATATTCTAAATGAATTCCTTGATACAGGAGCCGTAAGTGAAGAAAAGATAATCAAAGCAATTAAAAGTCGAAAAATAATTCCTTGCTTCAGTGGATCAGCATTGAAAATGATAGGAATAAGAGAGTTTCTGCAAGGTCTTGAAAGATATACGGAATCGACCAAATATAATATCGAAGGAGATTTCTGCGCTAAAGTGTTTAAGATTTCCAGAGATGACAAAGGTAACAGACTTTCACATATGAAGGTACTGCATGGAACTGCTACAGTAAAAGAAATCATAGATGAGGAAAAAATTAATCAGATAAGACTCTATAACGGTGCAAAGTATGAAATGATTAGCGAGGCACGGGCGGGACAGATAATAGCTGTAACCGGTCTGGATAAGACATATAGCGGGCAGGAAATCGGTAGTGAGAACAGAGGCAACAAGCCTGTGATTGATTCTGTACTGTCATATCAGATTCTTCTTCCGGATGGATATGATGTTCACGATGCACACCATAAGCTGTCAATTCTGTCAGAAGAGATCCCTGAACTGCATGTGGGCTGGGATGAAGGCAGTGGAACTATTCACATGAACTTAATGGGAGAAGTTCAGGCCGAGATAGTAAAGAGTATTGTTCACCAACGGTTTGGACTTACTATAGATTTCACTCAGGGAAAGGTAATGTATAAGGAAACCATAGAGGGTAAATCCTACGGTATCGGTCATTACGAGCCTTTGAGACATTATGCTGAAGTTCACCTGATCCTTGAAGGTTTACCGGAGGGCAGTGGTCTTGTCTTTGATTCAATTTGCAGTGAGGATGTACTTGACAGGAACTGGCAACGGCTTATAATGACACATCTTCATGAGAGATTGCATCCCGGAGTGCTGACAGGTGCACCTGTTACGGATATGAGAATCAGTATAGCTACAGGAAAAGCACATGTTAAACACACAGAGGGAGGAGATTTCAGGCAGGCCACATATCGTGCTGTAAGAAACGGCCTTCGCAGAGCAAAGAACATTCTGCTGGAACCTTTTTATTCTTATACTTTGGAATTACCGACGGAATTAGTGGGACGTGCTATGTCGGATATTCAGCGAATGTCAGGCACATGTTCCCCTGAAACCCAGAATGGGAACGGTATAACCACCCTTACAGGCATTTGTCCTGTTGCAACAATGAATGGGTATCAAAAAGAACTGGTGTCATATTCAAAGGGAATTGGCAGACTGACCTGCGTTTTTGACGGATATAAGCCTTGTCATAATCAGGAACAGATAATTGCTGAAGCAGACTATAACCCTGATACTGATGCAGAGAATCCAACGGGCTCCATATTTTGCAGTCATGGCGGAGGCACCTTTATACCATGGGATGAAGTAGAAAAGTATATGCATTTGGAGCCTGTAATCACAGACAAGAGAGAATTTGATGACATGACTGTGGCTTTAACCGGAAATACAAATCGTGAATACAGTCAGGCCGAGCTTGATGCAGTGTTTCAGATGACTTATGGCACAAGCAAAAGAGAGCAAAATCGATTTAAGAGAAGTGCCCATGTGGTGGAATCCAATTTCAGCGGACCTAAAGTACAGAGTGGATACAACAAGAGCAATGCTGAAGAAATACTCATTATAGATGGATACAATATTATTTTTGCATGGGATGAACTTAAGGACATGTGTAAGCTTAACCTGGAAGCTGCCAGAGATAGCCTGATAGATATGTTGAGAAACTATCATGGTTATACGGGACAGAGAATCATTCTCGTCTTTGATGCCTATAAGCAACCGGGTTCAATAGGACATACAGATGTTTTCGAGGGTTTATCGGTTGTATACACCAAGGAAAACGAAACAGCTGACAGATATATTGAGAAGTTTGTTACGGAAAATGCTAAAAAGTATAAGCTGACAGTTGCGACGTCAGACGGTCTGGAACAGATGATGATATTCGGACAGGGTGCGTTGAGAATGCCGGCAAGAGAGTTAAGAGAAAGAATCAGGAGCTTCAACAATGGACGAAATTAAGTGGAAGAAGATATCAACAGAGCATATTGTTCAGAATAAATGGATTGATTTCAGAGGAGAAAAATACATTTTCCCTAATGGAGTTGAATCGGGATACTTTTACACATTTACCAAACAAAACTATGTTGTAATAGTTGCGAAAAATACAGAGGGAAAATATATATGCGTAAAACAGTACAGACCAGGAATTGACTGTGTTACATGTGAATTTCCTGCCGGTGGAATGGAAGCAGGTGAAAACCCTTTGGATTGTGCCAAAAGAGAGTTGTATGAAGAAACCGGTCATGTAAGTGACGACTGGAAAGTATTAATAACTATGCCTGCCAATGCAACTGTGTGTGATAATTACTTTACCGTTCTTATTGCGGATAACTGCAGGCTTACGGGAAAACAGAATCTGGACGACACAGAGTTCCTAAATGTTGAATTTATAGAAGAAGAGAAACTGGAACAGATGATCTTTGATAACGAATTTCAGCAATCCAATCACGTAATGGCTTACTATATGGCAAAATACAAATAATAAGAGATTGAGAAATCACCGAGGTGCTAGCTGAGGTGATTTTTTTGTCATATCCCATGGCAAGTCCCATACAATAAACTATGAACAAAATAAACCATTTCGAAAAGGTAATCAGCTGTCTGCCACCGGATATCAGAAAAGAAATACATAACTTTGATAACGAGATACTTTCAAGTCTGGAAGAGATAAGAATATATAAGGAGAGACCGGTTGTTCTGTTTGCATCAGGGAAAAGACTGGAACTAAAAGCAGTAACCCACGGCGAAGTCATTTCCTCAATTCTAAATAACCTTATGAAGTTCTCGTATTATGCATATGAGGAGGATATGGCAAAGGGTTTTATTACCATAGACGGTGGTCATCGTGTCGGCATATGCGGCAAGGCTATACTTGACAGGGGGCATGTAAAGCTGATACGAGAAGTCAGTTCTTTAAACATACGCTATTCCAAAGAAGTAGTCGGATGCAGTAACGCTATAAAGCATTTGCTTTTCACAGATTCCTCTGAAAAAAGAACAGCTAACAATCTTCTTATTGTTTCACCTCCGGGCTGTGGTAAAACAACACTGATTCGCGACATTGCAAGATGTTTGAGCGTGGAAAGGTTTAAGGTCGGGATATGTGACGAACGCTCTGAAATAACCGGTATGTTTAACGGTAAACCATCCTATGCATTTGGTCCTATGCTGGATGTTATTGACGGATGCCCCAAAGCGGAGGGAATGATAATGCTTGTGAGAGCAATGTCTCCTGATGTAATTATTACCGATGAGATAGGAAAGGATGAAGATATCAGAGCCATAGAGACATGTTTAAACAGTGGCGTGAGCATTGTCACAACCATTCACGGAAAATCCCTGGAAGACGTAAAAAAAGGCGTCATAGGACCTCTGATAGATAGGGGCGAGTTTAAATATATTGTTTTTTTGACAAATATTCCCCAAATAGGAACGGTAAAGGAGGTAATCCATGGTTAAGGCTGCAGGATTGGTATTCCTTTTCATAGGCTCATCACTGATCGGCTTTATGAAATCAGCAGAAATAAAAAAAAGAAAAAATCTTCTGGAGGACTATAAAGAACTGATTTTGCAGATATCTACCAGAATAGGATACTTCAAAGAGCCGATTCCTGTAATTTTCAGAGAGATTGCTGACCAACGAGAAGGACAAACGGGACAGCTGTTAAAATGCTGGCTGTTATACTATGAAATAAGTCAAGAACGTATTGATGAAATGTGGAATAAAGCTGTAAAGGATGTTTACGAGAGCGAACCTCTGTCTTTCACAGATAAACAGGTACTTATGAAATGTGGAAGCTTTCTGGGACAGAGCGATTATGAAAACCAGAAAAAGCATTTTGATATGCTTAATCATCAGCTTGATACTCAGATAAATGATGCTGATGAGGCTATAAGAACAAAGGGTCGAATGTACAGCAAAATGGGTGTGTGTATGGGGGCTTTGATAGCAATAACACTTATATGAACAGGAGGATAGGATGGACGTCAATACCATTTTTAAAATAGCGGGCATAGGTATATGTATTGCTCTTATAAACCAGATTCTTATTAAAGCGGGAAAAGAGGAAATAGCAACTATGACCACTCTTGCGGGAGTTATTATAGTGCTTGCAATTATAGTTAAGATGTTATCTCAGTTTTTCGAAACGGTTAAAGTTTTTATGGAGTTCTGACCCATGGAAATACTGAAGATAGCAGCACTGGCACTTTGTGCTGTAATACTGATTAACCTTGTCAAAAATTATAAAAGTGAATTTGCCATACCAACGGCAATCGGCTGCAGCATTCTTATACTGTATTTTCTCATAGACAGCCTGAAATACGGGTTTATTTATATAAGTGATTTTTACGGAAGACTGGAATACGGGAAATCCTATTTTCCGATTATTATAAAAGCTCTTGCAATTGCGTATATTACAGAATTCACATCCCAGCTTTGCAAGGACGGAGGGGAGAACTCTATTGCTTCCAAGGTGGAGCTTGCCGGAAAACTGATGATATTCATCGTTGCAATTCCGGTATTTGTCTCCATCTTTGAGCTGATAGACAGGTTACTATGAATTTTGATGAAATATTGAAAGAACAGATGAAAAATTACGTCAATAGTGAGGATACTGACAGTATAAGTGACTATGCGGGAAGACTTTCAGAGGGAATCTCAGATTACTTCACTATAGATAGAATTCTGGATGCCACTTTGAACGGGAAAAGTATATTTCAGGACAGCCAACTCATAACAGATTTAAAATCTTTGTTTTTTTATGAGATAAAAGGAGCCGTCGTCATTGCTGCAGAAATTATAATAGTCTGTCTTATAATCGGCTTGCTAAAGAATATGTCAAATTCATTTGGTGAATCAGGTGTGACAAAGATTGCGACAATGATTTGTGGGGCAGTAATCGTTGGACTTGCCATGACAAATTTCTATGAAATATATAACCTTACAGCAGAAAGTGTAAAAACTATTACATATACCATGGGAATACTTCTTCCCATACTTATAGCACTTGTCATAGCCATGGGTCAGGTGGCATCAGGTACTATAATGAGTCCTTTGCTTCTGTCGGCAGTAACATTTTTTGAAACAGTCATCAAAAACATCGTAATTCCGATGATTTTTATATCAACAGTCCTAACATTTTTAAATTGTTTAACAGAAAAAGATTACGTCAACCATATAGCTAAATTCATCAGAAAGACCGCATTGGTCGTTACCGGGCTGATTCTTACCATAATGACCGGAATAATCACTGTTCAGGGACTTATAGTCAAAACCACGGACTCAATACTTATGGGTACAGCCAGGTATTCTCTCGACACTTTTATTCCAATTGTTGGTGGCTTTGCCTCCGATACCATTGATTTGTTTCTGAAATGCATGGGATCCATTAAAAATGTGGTTGGGGTATTTGGTATTCTGACTGTCATTGTACTGATAATGGTACCTATATTAAAAATCATCACTGTTGCTGTTATTTACAAAGTCACCGGACTTATTCTTGAACCCTTTGCGGGAAAAAAGCTTTCGGAGGGAGTCTTTGATATCGGCTCATCCCTAATTTCCATGGGGGCTGTATTGCTTCTTTCATCGTTTTTATTCGTAATCTTTATTTCAGCCATTATAAGCATAGGAGGGGTTTAATGGACAGGATTGCCGATTGCATCAAAGATATTTTCCTCTTGATACTATCTTTAACTTTTATTGAAATACTTCTTCCAAACAGTTCATTATCCAAATATCTTAAATTTCTTTTTTCTGTAATAATACTTGCAACCATTCTGAATATATTTAAGTGAGGGATTACCATGTTTGAAAAATTGAAAATTTCAAAAGAAACCTTATCAAAGCTAATTATTGTAATCTTTGTGGCCGCAATATTCATGCTGACAATGAGCATACTGACAGATGAAAAAGATACTCGAAGACGGGTAAGCGATTCCAATGGTGCTACTGAATCAGCACTGTGCAGCTTTCTGTCAGACATTGAAGGGGTTGGGGCAGTAAATGCTTTGATTGAATGTGATAATGACAACAATGTAATTGGTGTCGTAGTCACCGCAGATGGTGCAGATGATCCGGTAGTTCGTAACAACATTGTAAAGGGAGTTTCAACTTTATATGATGTGCCGGCATCATCTATTATGGTATTTAAAAAGGATTTGGGAGGAAATGATAATGAAAAAGAATAAAGAGTCTGTTTTAAAAAAAGTGCTTACCAAGGAAAATGTTGCGTTCTTTTCTATAGCGCTGATTCTGTGTCTTGGAGTTGCGGTATCAAAGTTAAACTCTTCTGATATTCCTCTTCATGACGGAGATGTTCTGGTTGACAGTGCATCCATAGCCTCTGAAGAAACTGAAGCCTCAAAAGGTGAAGACTTTGCACAGCGCAGAGCAACTCTGGAACTGGAAAGAAATGAAATTCTCGGAAAATGCGATGAGGAAACAAAATCGAAGATCATAAAGTTTATGGAACAGGAAGTAGCATGTGAAAACATTATAGAAACGAAGAAACTTCCTTCCTGCCTTGTAATTATAACGGATAGCAGAGTAAATGTAACTGTGGATGAGGAAAATCTTAAACAGGACACAGTTGCAAAGATTTGCAATGTGATAATGGAGGAAACCGGAAGAAACGCTGATAAAATAGTTATTCAAAGTAAGTATTAATTAGAGCATAATCATTGAAAATAATCTATCAAAATGCTATAATTCTATATTGATTAGGAGGTGGCTCTAAATGCAGAATGAAGAACTTGGAAGCATTAGAATATCAGATGATGTAATAGCTGCCTGCGTAGCAAATGCTGTAAACAAGACACCCGGCGTCTATAGATTTGCCGGAGGTCTGACTGAGAGTATCTCCAGAAATATTCTGGGAAAGGAATACGGAAACAAAGGCATTAAGATTTCACAGGAAGATGAGGGTGTGGTAGTTGATCTCTACGTTATAGTAGAATACTTAACCAAGATACCTCAGCTTGCCTGGGAGGTGCAGTCCCTGGTAAAGAGTGAAATAGAATCTGTAACAGAACAGACTGTAGCGGAAGTTAATATACATGTGCAGGGTGTGCACCTGCCGGGAGAGGAAGATGAATAACAATTATGATTAACACCAGAAAAGAAGCAAGAGAATACGTTATGCAGGCTATTTTCCAGGCTGAGTCCAATAAAGATTACAGCATAGACAGCAGAGATAAGTATTTGGATCAGAGTTTTATTACCCTAAAGCAGAAAAACTACTGTAACGATACTTATTCACTGTTTTGTAACAAAAGAGAAATAATTGACCGGGCAATAGAAAACCACAGTCTGAAATGGAAATCTTCAAGAATTCCTAAAACCGACCTGGCTGTTTTGAGAGTTGCTGTATGTGAGATTCTTTTCCAGGATGACATTCCGGTGGAAACGTCAGTAAATGAGGCAGTTGAGCTTGCGAAGAAGTACGGAACCGATAGCTCGCATAAATATGTTAATGCTATTCTAGGTTCGTTAATCAGGGAAGGTAATACTGTTGAATAATATTTCATGCAGCTTAGGAATTGACACGAGTAACTACAAAACCAGTGTTGCAATCGTCAGTAGTGAAGGTGAAATACTTTGCAACAGTCAAAAATATCTTCAGGTTAAGAAGGGCGAAAGAGGACTTAGACAGTCCGACGCTCTTTTTCAGCATGTTATGAATCTTCCCGGACAGTTAGAAGAGGCATTTCACAGCCTTCCTGCCGCATATGCTGTTAACTGCATTGCAGTATCGACCAGGCCAAGACCGATAGAAGGCTCATATATGCCGGTCTTTAACGGAGGAATTTGCGTGGCTCGTTCGATTTCTGCGGCACTTAATATCCCTCTGGTTGAGGTTTCTCATCAGGAGGGTCATATAGAAGCCGTTAAATACTTCAGCGATATGAAAGCTTTGGACAGACTTATATGTTTCCACTTTTCAGGGGGTACTACAGAAGCTCTTCTGGTAGATAAGGATATGATTGAAATTGCAGGAGGGACAAAGGATATCTCTTTTGGACAGGTTCTTGACCGCATAGGTGTTTCACTTGGAATGGAATTTCCATGTGGTGAAGAAATGGACAATATGAAGATGGTATCTGTGCAGGAAAAAAATAATCTGCTGCCTCCAATTAAAGTAATAGACGGATATATTAACCTTTCAGGCATTGAAACAAAGGCACAGAGACTTATTCAGGAAGGAACAACCGATAGGGATGCTCTCGTATCTATGACCTTTGATAGATTGGGAAATGCAATAACTGACATGTGCTGTCAATTGCATGAAAAGTACGAGATTAATGACTTTCTTTTTGCGGGAGGTGTTTCCTCAAGCAGAAGAATAAGAAATAGGATAAACAGGCTTCAGGGGATGTACAATATATGCTTTGGGTCTGCTGAATTGAGCACTGACAACGCTGTAGGTGTTGCTTTGCTTGGAGGAAGGAAGATATGGCGCTAAAACCTGTAACTGTTTCACAACTTAATGACTATATAGCAAGGGTAATCGGTACAGATCCTCTTCTTGGTGCAGTTGCGGTAAAGGGTGAGATTTTTAATCTGAAATATCATTCTACAGGCCATGTATATTTCTCCATTATGGATGCCGCAAGTAAAATTCAGTGTTTTATGCCAAGAAATGTTGCCATGGAACTGAATTTTCCTCTAGAGGACGGCATGGAAGTAATCATAACCGGCCAGGTTAGGGTATTTAACAAGAATGGAACCTACTCGTTGAATGTTAAGTTTCTGGAAAGAGAGGGTGCGGGACAGCTTGCCATTGCATTTGAAGCGATGAAGAATAAGCTGCTAAAGGAAGGACTTTTTGATCCAAAATACAAGAAACCTATCCCTAAGTTTCCAAAGAAAATCGGTATAGTAACCTCGCCTACAGGAGCAGCCGTTAAGGATATTCTGAAAATACTTAAATCCAGAAACAATTTGGTTGATATAATGATTTTCCCTGTACTGGTACAGGGACCTTCTGCACCGGAAGATATTTCATCCATGATAGATTTGATTAATGAAAGGTTCGATGACATAGATCTGCTGATTGTAGGAAGAGGAGGCGGATCGGGCGATGATCTTTGGGCATTCAATGAAGAATGTGTGGCCAGAAGCATTTTCAGGTCACGAATACCGATCATTTCTGCAGTAGGACATGAAATCGACTTTACCATTTCCGACATGGTGGCTGATTTACGAGCTGAAACTCCTACCGCAGCAGCACAGATAGCAGTTCCTGACGGAAAAGAACTTTCTGACCGACTTGAACAGATGAAGGACAGCCTTTCGGTTCACATGTCAAACATGATAATGTACAACAAGCTGTTAATCGAGAACATATCTAACGATATGAAAAACTCTATTAACAGTAAAATTGAGGGATATAAAAATCAGCTGGAAACCGCCGGATTAATGCTGGAGGAAAACAACCCTATAAAAATACTTGGAAAAGGGTTTTCGGTAATAACAGATGACCGGGACAAAGTAATTGATACAGTAAATGCTTTAGAGATTGGTAAAAGCTACGGCATTACATTGAAGGATGGTCGTGCGGAATGTGTAATCACAGGAATAGGAAGTGAATCCAATGGACAAGTTTAAATTCGAAGAATCTCTTGTTAAGCTGCAAGAGGCATGTGAAAAAATGAAATCACCGGGAATTTCACTGGAAGATGCAATTTCCTGTTATGAAGAAGGAAAGGTGCACTATAAAATTTGCAGGGATATTCTGGAAAATGCAACTCAGACAATTGAAACTTTTGAGGAGAGTGAATAGCTATGATAGAGAATTACGATGAATACAAAGCGATTATTAATGAACATCTTCTTGACTACATTCCGAGCATAGATGCAAAAAGCAGTGTTCTTTACGATTCCATGAAATACTCTCTGACAGCAGGCGGGAAGAGATTGAGAGCCGTTCTGGTTCTGGCAGCCTGCGAATTTGCCGGAGGAAAGTATTCAGATGCTTTGCCTTATGCATGTGCAATGGAGTATATACATACCTATTCCCTTATTCATGATGATTTGCCTGCTATGGATAACGATGATTTAAGAAGAGGGCTTCCTACCAATCACAAGGTATACGGCGAGGGTATGGCAATCCTTGCAGGCGATGGATTATTAAATACCGCATTTGAAATAATGAACAAGAATATGCTCCTTTATTATGATGATTTGAAGGAGCTTAAGAAAAGAATAAATGCTTCATACTGCATTGCTAAAGGTGCAGGTGTTACCGGTATGGTTGCCGGACAGACCTCTGACATTGAAAATGAACACAAAAAGTGCTCAAATGAGATGCTGGAGTATATTCACTTAAACAAAACAGGTGCTTTAATAGTAGCTGCAGTTCGTGCAGGACTGTATTTAGGTGGAGCAAACGATGAAATGATGCAAGATATGACCACTTATGCTGAAAATCTGGGTCTTGCATTCCAGATAGCAGATGATATTCTGGATGTCAAAGGAACAGAGGAAGAGCTAGGAAAGAAAACCGGAGCCGATCAGAAAAAAGAAAAGGTTACTTATGTATCATTAAACGGAATCGAAGCATCCGAAGCAAAGCTGGAGGAATTAAGCAAGACGGCTATTAAAGCAATTGAAAAGTATTACGATAATGCAGAATTCTTCTATAAGCTTGTTTTAATGCTTCAGAAACGTACTAACTAAAATATAATTACTGGCAAGGATAAACAATAATGACAAAAAAACTATCACAGTACCGTTTTCCGGAAGAACTGAAATCCATGAGTCTGGAAGACTTAGAACTGTTAACATACTCAATAAGAGATTTTCTAATAGAAAAAGTTTCAAAAACAGGCGGACATCTGGCATCTAACCTTGGAGTTGTAGAACTTACCATTGCTTTACACAAGGTTTTTGATAGTCCCAAGGATAAAATTATATGGGACGTGGGTCATCAGTCATATGTTCACAAAATACTTACAGGAAGAGTTGAAGGCTTTGATACCCTGAGACAGAGTGGAGGAATGAGCGGATTTCCTAAAGCAAAGGAAAGCGTCCATGACATCTTTGACACCGGACATTCCAGCACCTCTATTTCTGCTGCGGCAGGAATGGCAGCTGCACGTGACATCAAAGGCGAGAATAACGAGATTATAGCTGTTATCGGTGACGGATCCCTGACCGGTGGAATGGCCTATGAAGCGTTGAATAACCTTGGAGATTCAAAATCAAAGGTAATCGTAATTCTTAACGATAACGGGATGTCAATCTCACGCAATATAGGGGGTGTATCACAACATCTTAACAATCTTCGTGTTTCTGACGGTTACGTCAATGCAAAAAAGAGTATAAAGAATAAACTTCAACATATCGGTAAAGTCGGTAACAGCATTTATGAGGGACTGGATGCGGCAAAGGAAAAGGTAAAATATGCCCTTATGCCCGGAGGTGTGATTTTCGAAGAACTTGGCTTCACATATCTTGGACCCGTTGACGGACATAATCTTTCTGATGTAATAGAAGTGCTGGAGCAGGCGAAGCACGCTAAGGAACCTGTTCTGATACATGTTATTACCCAGAAGGGTAAGGGTTACATTAATGCTGAGAGGAATCCGGGCAAGTTTCATGGAGTTGGACCTTTTGATCCTGAAACAGGAAAACCGGTCAAAGCTTCGGGTCTGACTTATTCACAGGTATTTGGAAAAACAGTACTGAAGCTGGCTGAGAAGGATTCAAGAATATGTGCTATCTCAGCAGCGATGGGAGAAGCAACAGGGCTGGGAGGCTTTGCAAAGAAATTCCCTAACAGGTTCTTTGATGTGGGAATTGCGGAGCAGCACGCCGTAACCTTTGCAGCAGGACTGGCAAAATCGGGAATGAAGCCAATTGTGGCAATATATTCATCTTTTCTGCAAAGAGCTTATGATCAGATAATTGAAGATGTGTGTCTGCAAAATCTTCCGGTGGTATTTGCTATTGACAGAGCAGGAATTGTGGGAGCAGACGGTGAAACACATCACGGACTGTTTGATCTAACATATTTAAGTAGTGTACCGAACTTAACAGTTTTGACGCCAACATGTGGAAATGAGCTGGTTTCCATGCTTGAATATGCAGTGACCCTGAACGGACCGGTTGCCATAAGATATCCAAGAGGAGAATGTTCAGCAGATGAAGGTTTGCTCGAACCTTATGACGGCTTTAACTGGAGACTTTCTGAAGGCAAGGATGTAGATATCTGGGCATGCGGAAGAATGCTTGACACAGCTATTGGAGTAAAGAACAGACTTGTTCTGAAGGGAATTGATGCAGGAATAGTTGCTGTAACACAGGTTAAGCCACTGGAACTATCTGCATTGGATGATGAAAGTATTCCGGTGTATACACTTGAGGACAACTATATTGCCGGAGGATTCGGTGAAAAATTCAAAGGCGCTGCAGGCAATCGCAAGGTAATCAACCTGGGATGGCCGGACAGTTTTATTGAACATGGCGACTGTTCTACTCTTGAAAAAAAATACGGGCTGGACCCGGAATCAATAGCAGAAAGGATATGTGAAGATATTGAAGGAAAGGCTTGATACCCTGCTGGTAAGACAGGGATATTATGAATCCAGAGAAAAAGCAAAACGAGCTATAATGGCCGGAATAGTATTTGTGAACGGTCAGAAAAGCGATAAGGCTGGGAATATGGTAGATGTTGAAGCTGAAATCTTTGTAAAGGAAAACATCTGTCCGTATGTAAGCCGTGGAGGTCTTAAGCTTGAAAAGTCAATTAAGTATTTTGACCTGAATTTGACCGATAATATCTGCATGGATATTGGAGCTTCAACCGGGGGTTTTACTGACTGTATGCTTCAAAACGGAGCATCAAAAGTATATGCTATTGATGTGGGCTATGGTCAGCTTGACTGGAAACTTAGAAACGATCCACGTGTAATCAATATGGAGAAATGCAATGTAAGATATCTGGATACTGACACTATTGAAGAAGAAATAGATTTTATAAGTATAGATGTTTCCTTCATTTCTTTGAAGCTGATATTCCCTGTTGCCGCAAAGGTTCTGGCTGACAGTGGTGAAATCGTTTGTCTTGTTAAGCCACAGTTCGAAGCAGGTAAGGACCAGGTGGGCAAGAAGGGTATTGTAAGAGACAAGAAGGTACATCTGGAAGTTATACAAAATGTTATTAATTATGCCGCAGAAAATGGCCTGTACCCTAAAGGACTGACTTTTTCACCGGTAACAGGGGCGAAAGGCAATATAGAATATCTTTTATCTCTTTCCAAAAAAGAGAATATGGTTTATAATACAGATTGTATTAATGAAATAGTTGAAGACTCTCACAGAGAGTTAGTGTAGATTAATTATTAAAAGGAGATTGATTGAAATGAAATTATCAAACAAAGTGGAGTCCATGCAGTTTTCACCAATCAGAAAATTCAACCCGATTGCTCAGAAGGCTAAGGACGCAGGTAAGAAGGTTTATCATTTGAACATAGGACAGCCTGACGTTGAGACTCCTGCATGCTTTATGGACGCAATTAGAAATTATGAGCCAAAAGTAATCGCATACGCAGAATCAGGTGGGCTTACTGTACTGCAGGATGCAGTTTCTGATTATTTCAAAACTTACGATATGGACATCGAAAGAAAAGATATGATCGTAACTACAGGCGGATCAGAAGCTTTAAACATGACATTCCTTTCAATTTTAAACGAAGGTGATGAAGTTCTTATTGCAGAACCTTTCTATACAAATTATCATACATTTGCAACTTCTGCAGGTGGTAAGGTTGTTCCTATTACTACTAAGGCAGAAGAAGGTTATCACTATGCAAAGAGAGAACAGATTGAACCGCTAATTACTGAAAAGACTAAGGCAATCTGCTGTATTAACCCCGGAAATCCAACAGGTACAGTTCTTACATTAGATGAGATGAAGCTTATCGGTGACATCGCTCGTGAGCACGACTTATGGATTATCGCTGACGAAGTATACAGAGAATTTGCATATGATGGAAGAGTTGCAGCTTCCTTCGGACAGATTCCTGAAATTCAGGACAGAGTAATCATCATCGACTCAGTTTCCAAGAGACATTCAGCTTGCGGAGCAAGAATCGGTTTACTTATTTCCAAGAATCAGGAATTAATGCAGTCAGTAATGAAGATTGCTCAGGGAAGACTTTGCGTTTCAACTGTTGACCAGATTGGAGCTGCTGCATTGTTCAGACTTCCGGCTTCATACTATGAGGAAGTAAAAGCAGAATACTGCGGAAGAAGAGACGTTGTTTACGAAGAATTAATGAAGATTCCGGGTGTTGTTTGTCAGAAGCCAGGCGGAGCATTCTACATGACAGCTAAGCTTCCTGTTGATAACATCGAAGATTTCTTAATGTTCCTGTTAACAGAGTTCGAGGATAACGGCGAAACAGTAATGTTTGCACCTGCTGAAGGCTTCTACGCTACACCTGGTCTTGGTAAAGACGAAATGCGTATTGCATATGTTCTGAACCAGGCTGACATGAGAAGAGGTGTAGAGCTTATCAGATTAGGTATTGAAGCATACAATAAAAAGAATAAATAATACATATTTTCCAGGACCCATCTCAGTGGATGGGTCTTTTTTTATTTGACTTTTACCGTGATAAAGTGTATACTTATCTTGTTACGCGTTTGTGAGAATAAACAATTTATACATAGGAGATTTGTTATGACAGACAAAATTAATAGAGCCGTTGAAATAAGATGGCATGGAAGAGGCGGACAGGGTGCAAAGACTGCATGCCTTATGTTGGCTGATGTAGCTTTTGCTTCCGGTAAATATGTACAGGGTTTTCCTGAGTATGGTCCGGAAAGACAGGGAGCACCTATAACAGCATATAACAGAATTACTGATGCACCATGCAAGGTGCATTCAAACATCTATACTCCTGATTATGTGGTTGTGGTAGATGAAACCTTACTTAAATCGGTAGACGTGGCAAAAGGTATTAAGAAGGAAGGTTCTTTGATAATTAACAGCAGAAAGAGTCCGGAAGCCCTTAGACCTTTGCTGAATGGATACAAGGGTAAAATATGTACTGTTGATGCTGAGCGTATTTCTATTGAAACACTGGGAAAGAACTTTCCAAACATGCCAATGCTTGGTGCTGTTGTAAAAGTCAGTAAGGTTATTGATCAGGACAGATTTATTTCTGATATGCGTGAATCCTTTGAACATAAGTTTGCAGGAAAAGAAAGCGTAATAGTAGGAAATATGAAGGCAGTTGTTAAAGCGATGGAAGAAGTTGAGGTAGGCGAATGATAACAAAAGCGAAAGATATAAATGAGAAAGTCACATGGCAGGAGATTACAACAGGTGCTGAAATATATGAACCTGCAACCTCCTTGCTGGTGGAAACAGGTGACTGGAGAGTAATGGTTCCGGTATTTAAAGAAGATGACTGCAAGCAGTGCATGCTATGTGTATTATACTGTCCGGACAGCTCCATTCCGGTAAAGAATCATAAGAGACGTGACTTTGATCTGGTTCACTGCAAAGGTTGCGGAATCTGTGCAAAGGTGTGTCCTTTCAACGCAATAGATTTTGTAAAGGAGGATAAGTAATGGCAAGAAAAGACAGAATGTCAGGAAATGAAGCTGTAGCTGAGGCTATGAGACAGATAAACCCGGATGTAATGGGTGCATTTCCTATTACACCATCAACTGAAATTCCTCAGTATTTCTCAAAGTTTATCGCTGACGGCAAAGTTGATACGGAATTCGTTGCAGTAGAATCTGAGCACAGTGCAATGTCTGTTTGCATAGGTGCTTCAGCAGCAGGAGCAAGAGCTGTAACAGCTACATCTTCTGCAGGTTTAGCTTTGATGTGGGAGCTTCTTTATGTTGCTGCATCTTCAAGACTTCCTATTACGATGGCTGTTGTTAACAGAGCTCTAACAGGTCCTATTAATATTAATAACGACCATTCTGATTCCATGGGTGCAAGGGACTCAGGATGGATTCAGATATATGCAGAAAACAATCAGGAAGTATATGATAACTATATACAGGCAATGCCTATTTCAGAGGCAATAAGACTACCTATAATGATTTGTCAGGACGGTTTTATAACAAGCCATGGCGTTTCAAATATTGAGTTACTGGAGGACGATGAAGTTAAAAACTTTGTCAGCGAATATAAACCGGAGAACTATCTGTTAAAACACGAGAATCCTTTAGCAGTAGGCCCTTACGGAACATCTCCATACTATATGGAAGTTAAGAGAGCTCAGGCACAGGCTATGAAAGACTCCATGCCGATAATAATGGATGTGGCTGAAAGATTTGAGGTTCTTACAGGTAGAAAATACGGATTTTTTGAAGAATACATGATGGACGACGCAGAGGTTGCAATCGTAATCATAGGTTCAAGTGCAGGAACCGGAAAAGAAGCGGTTGACAGGTTAAGAAGAGAGGGAAAAAAGGTTGGTCTTATTAAGCTGAGAGTATTCAGACCTTTCCCTAGAATTCCTCTGGCTGAATCCATGTGTAAGGTTAAGGCTGTTGCTATTATGGATAAGGCAGAAAGCTTCTCAAACAGCGGGGGACCTTTGTTTAACGAGGCAAGAAACTCTCTGTATGACCTTGAAAATAAACCATACGCAATTAACTATATCTATGGATTAGGCGGAAGAGATATCACTGTTGAGGATTTCTATGAAATCTATAACGACCTGTTTATTATTTACGATACAAATAAACCTGGTGACGTATACAGATATGTAGGCGTAAGAGACTCCAGATACGGTGAACGTGGATTCGACCACAAGAAGTATGATGATTAATCTGATATAGTTAGGAGATAATAATATGGCATATGACTTAAAGAAAGAATTAGAAAAACCGGAAAGACTTGCAGCGGGCCATAGATTATGTGCAGGCTGTGGCGCCGGTATAGCGGTAAGAGGCGTACTGAGAGCCTTGGAGCCTGAAGATAAGGCTGTAATAACCAATGCAACAAGCTGTTTGGAAGTATCCACATTCATGTATCCAAATACTGCATATTATGACAGCTATATTCACAGTGCATTTGAAAACAGTGCAGCAACCTGCTCAGGTGTTGAAGCAGCCTATAACGTTCTTAAGAAAAAAGGCAAAGTCAAGGACAATTTCAAGTTTATCACCTTTGGCGGAGATGGCGGAACCTATGATATCGGTCTGCAATCACTGTCTGGTGCAATGGAAAGAGGTCACGACATGGTATATGTATGCTACGATAATGAAGCATACATGAACACCGGTGTACAGCGTTCATCATCAACCCCTAGATTTGCTGACGCAACAACCTCACCGGTAGGCACTTATTCTTCAGGAAAGGTTCAGAACAAAAAGAACCTTACTGAGATAATTGCGGCTCACAATGTACCCTATGCGGCTCAGACAACTTTTATAGGTAATTTTAAGGATCTTCACGAAAAAGCATACAAAGCA
>JAQXLM010000161.1 GCA_029012125.1 Eubacteriaceae bacterium
ACGAGGCTGAGTGTATGTAGTGATAACACCTTCGTAGTTTCTCAGGATAACCTTATCAGGAGTTTCTGAGATGATGTACTGAGGCATTACAGGAGTCTTACCGCCACCACCAGGAGCGTCAACTACGAATGTAGGAACAGCATATCCTGAAGTGTGACCTCTTAATCCTTCAATAATTTCAATTCCCTTAGCAACTGAAGTTCTGAAGTGTTCGATACCTACTGATAGGTCACAGATGTAGATGTAGTAAGGTCTTACTCTGTTCTTAACAAGCTCGTGAACCAGATCTCTCATGATGTGCTTACAGTCGTTTACGCCTCTCAGTAATACTGACTGGTTTCCTAGAGGAACACCTGCGTCTGCAAGCTTTCTAAGAGCTTCTCTTGCTTCTGGAGTTACTTCCTTTGGATGGTTGAAATGAGTGTTTAACCATACAGGGTGGTACTTCTTAAGCATGTTTACTAAATCATCAGTGATTCTCTGTGGCATTACAACCGGTGTTCTTGATCCGATTCTAACGATTTCTACATGAGGAATCTTTCTTAATTCGCTGATGATGTATTCTAATGTGTCATCTTCTACGCAAAGAGCATCTCCTCCGGATAGCAGAACGTCTCTAACTACTGGAGTCTTTCTGATGTATTCCAGACATGCATCGATATCTTCTCTTGATCTTGCTCCGTCAGTTTCACCTGCAAGTCTTCTTCTTGTGCAGTGACGGCAGTACATTGAGCACTGGTCAGTGATTAAGAATAATACTCTGTCAGGATATCTGTGAGTTAATCCAGGAGCTGGGGAGTCAGCATCTTCATGAAGTGGGTCTGCATCGTCAGCTTCTGATCTGTGCATCTCAGCCAGGGTAGGAACAGCCTGCATTCTAACCGGACATCTTGGATCATCCGGATCCATTAATGATGCATAGTAAGGAGTGATACCTACTCTGAATCCGCCGATAACCTTTTCGATATCAGCCTTTTCTTCTTCAGTAAGGTTAACTACCTGACAGATGTCTTCTAGTGTTGACAGTCTGTGAGATACCTGCCAATGCCAGTCGTTCCATTCTTCTTCTGTAACATCCTTGAATAGAGGACTGTCTTTCCAATTTCTAATTGCCATTTATATTGTTCTCCTTGAAAATATTCGATAGTTTATTTTAAATTAAGCATACATTTCTTCGAATAGCTTTCTTAAGCCTTCGTGTTCTCTTAAGCACTGTAGAGTAACTGCAGCGTGTCCCTTAGTATATCCGTTACCGATAATCATGTTAACGTCTTTACCAACACCTTCAGCTCCTAATGCAGCCTTTGTGAAGCTTGTTGCCATTGAGAAGAAGTATACAGTTCCGTCATCCTTACATGACAGAATTGAAGCCATTTCTGTATTTTCAATTGATACGCAGTTAATAACAACGTCGAACAGTTCGCCATTAGTTAATTCCATAGCCTTGTTGTACATTCCAACTGCATCTGTAGCATCCATGTGGAAGTATTCGTTAGCCAGGTCTAATGATCTTGCTCTGTCTTCTGACTTCTGTGAACCTGCAGCACAAACAACTAAACCGTTTACGCCAACTCTCTTCTTTGCCTCGTATAAGCATAACAGACCGGACTTACCGCCACCACCGATAACCAGTACTTTCTGGTTAAGCTGGCAAAGCTTAGCAGCCTGTGCAGGAGCTCCTGCTACGTCTAATGCTGATAGAGCTGTCTTTTCAGGCATATCGTCAGGAATGATTCCGTAGATACCGCTCTGGAATAAGATAGCCTTACCCTTAATGTCAACCTGGTCGATTGCAGGTCTCATTTCGATGATTTCATCAATTCTTAATGGAGTAAGTGACAGGGATACTAATGTAGCAATCTTGTCGCCAACCTTTAAGTCTCCAACATAGTTAGGTCCGATTTCTTCTACTGTTCCAAGAAGCATTCCGCCGGATCCAGTCCAAGGATTCTTGTGCTTTCCTGCGTTTTCAACGATTTCCATCATCTTAGCGCCGATTGCATCCATTTCTTCCTTAGTTGTAACTTCTGAAGGTTTCTTGTCTAATACTCTTCTTACGATTTCTGTAAATGATGCTGAGTCAATGTTTAAAGTCTTAACATCAATTAGCACTTCGTTATCATAGATCTCCATATCGTTGTCGATCTTATCTGCTGGCTGTGGTAATACTCCTGCAGGTGAAATAACTCTGTGTGTTCCGTAAGGGCATCCTCCGTTTTTCATGTTTATCATCCTCCTAAAAATAATTTGCCAATCATGCATGTCTCCCATACCGATTGTAATCTAAGCACTAATAGCTAACTAAATTATAATTCATCAGCCTGTCAAAGTCCATAAACGCTTTTTCCCTGGGATGGATTATATCCTTCGGTTATGCCCGTGAACCATATTCGGTTCATTCGAGTGCTTTTCGAACCATATTCGGTTCAATATTTCCCGGTCTCCTTTTGTCCAATCCTCTTATGAACAATGGCTCCCCTTTTTTATTTTATGCGTACAGGTTTGCAAATAATTCTTTAATTTCAGCACTTTCTCTCAAAATTTCAAGAGCTACCTTTGCATGTCCCTTAGTGTATCCGTTACCCATCATCATTGTAACGTCCTTGCCTACACCTTCAGCTCCCAGTGCAGCCTTTGTAAAGCTTGTTGCCATTGAGAAGAAGTATACAAGTCCGTCTTCCTTTGTTGCAAGGATTGATGCCATTTCTGTGTTTGGAATGTTTACTACGTTAACAACAACGTCAGCCATTTCGCCGCCTGTCAGGTCTGAAATCTTTCTGTACATTTCAACAGCGTCAGTAGCGTCTGCAACGATATAATCGTGAGCACAGTTAACACTCTTTGCTCTTTCGATTGAAGATTCAAATCCGTCTACGCAGATTACTCTACCGTTAACTCCAACCTGTCTCTTTGCTTCATAGCAGCAGAGAATTCCTGACTTTCCGCCGCCTCCAAGAATAACTACAGTCTGTCCCGGATGACAGATCTTTGCTGTCTGAGCAGGTGCGCCGGCAACGTCCAGAACGGATAATGCCAGGTTTTCAGGAAGGTCTTCAGGAAGGATTCCATAGATACCGCTCTGGAAAAGAACAGCTCTTCCTAAAACGTCAACCTGGTCGATTTCAGGTCTTACTTCTAATATTTTCTCCAGCTTTAATGGTGTAAGTGATAATGAAACAAGAGTAGCAATCTTATCGCCAACCTTTAAATCTCCCTTAAAGTTTGGACCTATTTCAGCAACTGTTCCGATCAGCATTCCGCCGGATCCTGTCCAAGGGTTCTTGTGCTTACCTGTTGTTTCAACGATGTTCATAATAGTTTCTTTAATTTTTTCCACATCGCCGCCTGCTCTTCTCTCAATTTCTGTGAAAGAAGCTGAGTCGATGTTTAAAGTTTTGATATTGATAAGAACTTCGTTGTCGTAAATGTTCATATCATTATCGATAACTTCAGCCGGCTGTGGTAATACTCCTGCAGGGCTGATTACTCTGTGTGTTCCGTAAATGTCACCTTTTCTGTATTCGTTTTTCATTCTTTTCCCTCCACTTTATTAAATAAAATAATGCACTAATTCCTACATTTCGATTCTACGGGAGGTGTGCTGTTTCCGTCAACAATATGTAAGACAAAAATTGACACTTTTTTGTACGAGTTTCTTTTTGAACCATACTCGGTTCGCATTAAAATAGGCTGAACCGTATTCGGTTCAGCCTCTTCCTTCAACTTCTAAATATCATATTTCTTTTTCTTTCTTACAAGCTGAGTCTGGCTTATTCCTATAGCCTTTGCCACCTTTCTTGTAGATCCGTATTGCTCACATGCATGTTTGATAAGGGTCTTCTCAAAGTTGTTTACCATTTTTTCCAGATCCATTACCTTTTCTGTGTTGTCCCCATCCGAAACGCTCATATGTTCATCGCCAAAAACATCTGAGTGCAGGCCCTGCATTACATCCAGAAGAGTGATTTTTTCCCCCTTTGCACTGAGCATCAGCCTCTGGATTACCGTCTCCAGCTGTCTGATGTTGCCCGGCCATTCACACTGCTTTAAATATGCAAGAGCGTCATTGTCTATCTTCCTATGCATATCATATTTTTCATTGTACTTCTTAAGCATATGTCTTATGAGTGCCTCCATATCTCCGGCTCTTTCACTTAGGTTTGGCACTTTGATATTTACAACATTTATCTGATAATACAGGTCTCTTCTGAACCTGTTCTTTTCCACTGCATCCTCCAGAGTGCCGTCTGTTGCACAGAGAATACGCACATCCGTCCTGATAAGCGTATTTCCCCCTACTCTGAAAAATTCTCCGTCTTGTACTACTCGCAGAAGCTTTGCCTGAACCTCCAGAGGCAGTCTTTCAATTTCATTAAGGAAGATTGTTCCTTTGTCGGCCAGTTCAAAGTATCCTTTTTTCCCGACTATGCCGTTTTCCTCATCCTTCTCAACCCCAAAGAACTCCGACTCGATAATGGCAGGGGAGAGTGACGCACAGTTTACTTTGACAAAAGGTTGAACTTTTCTGTTGCTGTTTTGATGAATGCTGCTTGCAACCGTGCCCTTACCTACGCCCGAGTCACCGGTTATCAGCACGTTACAGTCATACTTGGATACTCTCCACACCTCTTCAAGGACCATGGCCATGGCTCTGCTCTCACATACAAAATCGTTCAGCAGGGTTCTTCTCATTCCTGAAGTTTCCATGATTCTGGTTTCTCTGTTAATAGGATAGGATGGGTCGTCGTCCACATTAATATTCGTCTCTATAGCCTTTTCTATGTAAGGTACCATATCTTTAACCATATCGATATCGTAGGTATCGTATGATTCCAGATAGCCGTCAGCACATCGTATATCCAGCTGTTTGGACACAGACTCGGTAATGTATAGAGCTATGTTATAGTTGTTTATCAGGTTGGCGAAGATAACCGTTCCTCCGCTCTTTGTTGCCAGAATATTTATGGTCTCTGCACCCGGTATGTCCGCACAGTTAACAGACAGATCAAAATAGTCTTGTGATTTCAGCTTATTAAGACATTCCAGAGGTTTGAGTATATCTACATAATGAATTTCGTTGAAGACCAGTCGTGAAAGCGCGTCTATGGATTCACCCTTGAGAACCACATCTGTCTTTTTGTCCAAAAGACAGACTATTTCCGCATCATCTCGCGCAACCTTACGTACAGCATAACCGAACAGCAGGTTTGAAAGCAGGTTATTACCTACAAGCAGGAACCTCTTCTTTCCTACCGCCTCAGAGGATATTCTGTACAAAGTTCCCGACTCATTGAACACATACAGAAGCATGTTGGTAGGCATATTCTCAGGTTTTGGTATCAAAGGTATTTTATCGTAAAGTATGGCGTACCCTTCAACCTCAATCTGGCCAAAGGCTCTGTCAACCGTAAGAATCTTATCTATGTAAATAGGTATGGAGGCCAGGCTGGCATTGCACACGATTTTATCATCCACCTTAAAACCCTTGGGATTTTTGTAATCCTCACCGATTTCTGCAACAGTTCCGCAAAGCAGTCCTCCCGTATCAGTCACCGGATTATGCAGCTTACCTCGTCTGATAACTATGTCAAGAATCTTCTGTTTGATCTTCTGCTCGTTTTCATTAGCCTCCAGACAAATCTGCTTGAAACTTGTTCCCTCGATATGTATTCTTTCTATGTTCACTCGCATTTCATGAGACGCTATCTTTCTGCTGTTATCCAGCCTCCAGGCTGATGTTGGCAAAACATACTGCGGCTCCAATACTCTGTTTATACCGTACTCATGTTCCATTTTTGCTTCATACCTTTCCGGTGAACCTTTTTCGGTTCACTCCGATTTGTCTCAATGATAAACCCTTTTCAGTTATTTTGCAAATATTATTTACACTTTGATTTTTAGTGTGTATACTTTAGTTAAGTTTATAGAATTGAAAAGGAGATTAGACCAATGGACGAGAAAATCACATCATTAATCAGAGTTAGAATGTCCGCTAAGGATGCACACTACGGTGGAGAATTAGTAGACGGAGCTCATATGGTTCACTTATTCGGAGATGTTGCTACTGAATTATTAATTAAATTAGACGGAGATGAAGGTTTATTCTGCGCATATGACAACGTAGAATTCCTGGCTCCTACATATGCAGGCGACTACATCGAAGCATACGGTGAAATCACTAAGATCGGAAACACTTCAAGACAGATGAAGTTTGAAGCAAGAAAGGTTATCGTTTCAAGAAAAGATATCAACGCTTCAGCTGCTGACTTCTTAGAAGAACCAATCGTAGTAGCAAGAGCTACAGGAACTTGTGTAACTCCAAAGGACTTCAAGAGAAAATAATTCGATTAATGTAAACACCCGATACACCGGGCATACTTAAAAGTAAAATTTTAAAGGACTGCCATGCCGGCGGAATATCCGTCGGTACGAAGTCCTTTTTTCGTTCATAATTCATATTTGTTTTTCCCTAGAGTTTTCTCAGATACTCTATTTCATCTACGGTCAGCTTTCTGTAATGTCCCTCTGCCAGCCTTCCCATTCTCACATCACCTATGGCGATTCTCTCCAGCTGCTGGACTCTGTTGCCTACAGCCTTAAACATCTTTCGAACCTGGCGGTTCTTTCCCTCGTGTATGGTAATATCCACAAGAGTGGTTTTCGGTGTTCCTTTGACGATATTAACCTTGGCTCTGGAAGTGACAAAACCGCCAATATCAACGCCGTTCCTAAGCTTCGCACATTTTTCATTAGATAAAACTCCTGCAACCAGTGCGCGATAGGTCTTAGGCATTTCGTGCTTTGGATGGGTCAGCTTATATGCAAAATCTCCGTCATTAGTCATGATTAGCATTCCGGAGGTATTGTAGTCAAGCCTTCCTACAGGGAAAATTCTTCCATCCACATCTGCCACCAGATCCATAACAGTAGGTCTGTTCTTTTCATCACTTACAGTGGTAACATAGCCCACCGGCTTATTCAGCAAAATGTATATTTTATCCTCTACGGTTTGGATTACTCTTCCGTTAACCTCCACCACATCGCCTTCAACCACATCATATCCGGCCTCTTTCAGCGTAACACCGTTGACCTTAACATTTCCATTGGCCACAAGCTCGTCAGCCTTTCTGCGACTGGCAATTCCTGCGCCGGCAATATACTTGTTTATTCTCATATTTGTCCCTCGCTATCCTTATCTTACGTAATTTTAACACAGGCAAAACACGTCGGTCAACCCGGCCTTACTGACTCTTTCTGCGATTTTATCCTTATTGGTGGTGTAAAGGTTCTGTTCTTTCATGTACCGGAAGAATCGGTCTCCTGCACAGGTAACCATCTCTCGATGCTTCTGCTGATATTCTATCAAAGCCCCCAGCGCTGTTTCTTCCGTTAAATGCAGAAGTTCCTTTTTTCTGACATATCGCGCAGCATTGTATCCTGCCAGAGCACCGGTAGCAATGGCCTCCGTATGTCCGACAAAGGTTCCTGCCTTTTCACCGCCGCAAAACAGGTTTTCCGTACCCTTGACCTGAAGTTCACTGTTTCTCTCTGTACATGCCATGTATCTGATTGAATTTCCTTTTCCTCCTCCGTAAGGATCGGCAAACATCACATTCTCGAAACCATCAATCTTTCTAAGCTCAGCAAGAGGAAAATATGGTGTCATCATCTTTGCATGGCCGGTGTCAATCAGAATGATATTATCCGCAAATTCCTGCAAGGCATATTGTCTGCAGACTTTTTGGTGAAGCTTCTCTTCATTAATCATGTTTTTCGGTAAAGGTATTACGGCAAAACCGTCATCGTGAAGTTTTTCCTTTATCTGTGGTGCCAGAGAGTCTATATCCAGCTTGCATGATCCGCTGAAGGCTCCGGGAGTACCGTCCGCTCTGATTCCGTAATAGTCACTTCCACCGGCTTTTTCCGATATGCTGACACGTGGCCCGAAGGCAGGACATCTCAGGATACACATAGAGCAGCCTTTGCCGTATTCCATACAGTTTCCCATAGGTCCTGTAGTGCCCGTAGCATCCACAAAGGCATCAGCTGAAAATGTCCGGCCATCAGCATCTCTGACAGCTTTGATCAGGCCGTCGGCATCTTTGATAACCTCCGTGACTCGAAGGCAGAATTCAACTTTGATGCCCATTTCCGTCAAGAGCCGTCTGACCTGAGGCTCTACTTTTTTCACGTTATAGAAGCTGGCATGTCTGTGACCCGGAAAATCCACTCCATGATGAGTCGCGCAACGGTCCGTAATATGAAACAGTTCTCCGGCTCCCATAGCTATGCATTCCTCTGTCAATGTGTATCTGCCGTTGTTACGCATTATTCCACCTACATTACCTAACCCCAGCAGCATATCTGTCCGTTCCAGTAACAAAACCTCTTCTCCGACTTTTCGTGCTGTAACAGCTGCGCTGCATCCGGCCCAGCCTCCGCCTATGACAACGATTGACATATATAACCTCCCATAATAACCTTATCTATTATATGTGAGGTACGGCAAGGACTATTCCATCAAAGCAATCTGCATCATTATTGCACATTCCATTCTTTTTCTGAAAAGCCGGCAGCCATATTCGTATATTCCGCGGATTGAGCCTGTTGCATGATATGCGTTGGCAGCACATCCTCCACTGCAGTACAGTCTTGCCCAGCAGTCTCTGCACTCTTCTCTGGAATAAACATTGCAGCCCTTGAAATCCTGTCTGGTTTCTTCGTTAGTGATGCCATTCCAGATGTCACCCATCTTGTACTTCTCATCGCCTACGAACTGGTGGCAAGGATACAGGTCGCCCCATGGTGTGACAGCAAAGTACTCAGTGCCTGAGCCGCATCCTGAAATTCTCTTGTATATGCACGGCCCATTGTTAAGGTCAATCATGTAATGGTAGAAGGTAAAACCGCGCCCTTCCTTCTTACGCTTGATCATTTCCTTTGCCAGTATTTCATACTGTTCAAAAAGCTTTGGCAGATCTTCCTCTGTCAGGGCAAAAGGATCATCCGGCGGACATACAACCGGCTCCATTGACAGTTCGGTGAAGCCCATATCCGCCATATGGAAAATGTCCTCTGTAAAATCCACGTTGTTGTGAGTGAAGGTGCCACGCATATAGTAGCCCTTTCCCCCTCTGGACTCTACCAGCTTTTTGAACTTTGGTATTATCATGTCGTAGCTGCCCTGGTCATTGATCGTTCTGCGAAGTCTGTCGTGAATCTCCTTGCGGCCATCCAGGCTCAGCACTACGTTATGCATTTCCGCATTAGCAAATTCTATAACATCATCGTCAATGCCTACACCGTTGGTAGTCAAAGTAAATCTGAAGTTTTTGTTATGCTCTTTTTCTATACTGTGTGCATACCTTACCAGATCCTTTACAACCTGCCAGTTCATCAAAGGCTCTCCGCCGAAGAAGTCCACCTCCAGATTTCTTCTGTCTCCGGAGTTTTCTATAAGAAAATCCAGAGCCCTTTTTCCTGTTTCAAAGCTCATCAGCCCTCTTTCACCGTTAAAGTTCCCCTGGCTGGCAAAACAGTATGAGCAGTTCAGGTTGCATGTATGTGCTACATGGAGACAAAGAGCCTTTACTTCTGTATGTCGGTTCTTCAGATCAAAAGCTCTTGGCTCATATATGTCTTCTGTAAACAGCTTTTTCTGCTGCTTCAGTTCTTCTATATCGTCAAAGACTTCAAGGAGCTCCTCTCTCGTAACATCCTGCTGCTCCCCATACTTGTCCAGCATCTTTTCTATGATGGTTTCTTTTTCCTCTTCACAAAAAAGTTGGATGATGTCATAAGCAACATCATCCACTACATGCACTGAACCACTATAAACATCTATAACGATATTGAATCCGTTAAGTTTATACTGATGAATCATTAGTTCTTCTTTTCGCACTCCTGATTAGCTACGCCGCAGGATGTTTTGCATGCTGACTGACAGGAAGTCTGGCATTCGCCGCAGCCGCCTTCCTTCATGCTCTTTTCAAGATTTCTTGTTTCGATTGTCTTAATTCTCTTCATTTATCTTTACCTCTCTTACTACATTTTTTAGTGCTACAACACGGAATCTATTGTATAACATATCAAAAAAAGTGTCAAGAAAAGCCACAGCGTTTCTATGTCATTTTACACCGTCTAAGGGTGTTGCCTAAGTCGTCTGCAGAGGTACATGCCCCGCAGATTCCCTCTCCGCAGCACATGTTTCCTTTATTTGGTCTAAGGCAGGGTCTCCCCGCAGCCTCCTCAATCCGGTCAGCAAAGTAAGGGGATACCAGTGCCAGAACATTTGTGTCATGGTGAGATAATTCCTTTTCATCAAAGCCCTCAGCCAGAAAGTCTCTGAACACTACCTTTTCTGCCGGCAAATCGCCGAAATAGTCTATTATGAAATCCAGGGACACCTTGCTTATATCCAGGAAAAATCTGCTCTTCGTCTCATCTATCAGGGCTGTATCCAGTATGTTCCTGAGAGGGGAAATTGCAATTCCCTTTGCATAGATCAGATTCTCTGAGGGATCGGATTTCAGACCGGCCAGTCCGGACAGGGCACTATAGTATATGCCTCTGATTTCCATACATTCTGCAGCAGCTATAAGGTTATTGCTCTTGGGACCACAGTTGTATATTCCCAGATGCAGCTCACAGCTGTCCTTGTCAGCTTTCAGAACAGAAACAGGCATGCCGAACCAGCCCTTCTCCTCAGGTCTTTTGGCAAAAACAAAGCTGCCCGCTCTTTGAGCTCTTTGACATAAGCCGTATGGGGCATCAAGAACAAAGACCTTAAAATCTGCATGATAGTTTATTATCCTTTTTACCTTCAGAGTTGACGTTCTTCTGCCGCTCACCCTTCTCCTGCTGTTCTGCATGTACAGAGTGTATATGCATACCCCTGTCCACCGACAGTCATTGCAGTCTCCGCCGGACAGCTTGCTGCAAACCAGACAATTTCCGCTTTCTGCAAGAGCGCAGGGACAACCTTCTCGTCCCGCATCCACACAAATACTATTCAACATTTAAACACCCCTTTAACTTAAATCCGTAATCCATCAGAGAATATGCATCCTTAAACCAGTTACAGTCATTAAGCAGTACACATATGAGCTCTGTATCCTGCCTCTTCGATGATGCTACCAGAGTCCTTCCCGAGGTCTTGGTGTATCCGATTTTTATTCCCGTTCCTCCTTCATACTGATAGACCGTCTTGTTCTTATTGTGATAGTTTTTCCAGGAGGTTGTTCCAACCACCTTAGCAAAGGTTGGATTCTTCATGGCTTCCATAGAGATTATTGCCAGATCACGGGCAGTTGTATAATGGTTTTCATCAAAAAGTCCGGTGGGATTGACAAAATGTGTGTTGCTGCATCCCAGTTCTTCTGCTTTCTGATTCATTTTTTCAACAAAATTGTCCACAGTGCCGCCCATGCACGAGGCCAGAGCCATTGCACCGTCATTTCCCGATACAAGCATGATTCCGTACAGCATCTCCTCTATGGTTTTCTTCTCGCCCTTTTTCAGATACATTGAGGAACCTTCCACACCTACAGCCTCCGGAGGTATGGTTATCTTCTGTTCCTTACTGATGTTCTGTTCCTCGCATATGTCTAAAGTCACCAGGGCTGTCATGATTTTGGTGGTGCTGGCAGGATATCCTCTGGTATCCGCTTGTTTCTCGTAGAGCACCTCACCGCTTCCTCCGTCTACCAGGATACCGTTACAGGCACTTATGATTGGCAGAGACGGAATATCGGCAGCTGATGCTTCTGATTTAGGTTCAGCCTGATAAAACCATATCATGACTCCCAGGGCAAAGGCTGCAATCAGCCCAAGTATAAATAGATTTCTTCTCATAAAAAACTCCCTTACAAGGATTATTCCTTGCAAGGGAGTTTTATTACAATTTTTTGCACTCTTAAATTCGTCCGCTTTTTTGTGTCAGTCTCCTCAGCTCAGTCCATGCATCTCCGTAATTCTCTTCCTTTGCCTGCCAGGTCCAGTTGCCCTCAGCCACACCCGGAACATTCATTCTGGCTTCATCTCCCAGATTCAGAACATCCTGAAGAGGCATGATTACAATATCCGCCCTGCTGCTGTACAGCTTTTCCTTCAGGATATCCACAGTTTCATCTGCCTTATCCATACAGCCGTCACAGTAGCGGTCCACAGCCCAGCCGCGCAGTGTCTGATTGTCATGAGTACCACTGTATGCTATCTTTCCGACTACAGGCAGATATTCCTTCAGCGGATCAGTATCGCTGAACTGCATCACATCAGTGCCGTAGAAACCACATTGATCCATAAGTGCCTTCACACCGGGAACGATGGTACCCAGGTCCTCCGCAACGAAAGGCAGCTTTCCGAACTTTTCTGCACAGGTTCTGAACATTTCGATTCCCGGACAAAAAACCCAGTGACCTTCTGTAGCCTTCTTTCCCTTCGGTGTTTCCCAGTATGCCTCAAAGCCTCTGAAATGATCCAGTCTTGTATAGTCGTACAGTTCCATGCATCTTGCAAATCTGCGCATCCACCAGGAGAAGCCATCCTTCTCCATTACATCCCATCTGTATATAGGGTTTCCCCAAAGCTGTCCGTCCTTGCTGAAATAGTCCGGCGGTACTCCCGCACCGAAGGCAGGATATCCCTCTTCATCCAGCTTGAACATTTCCGGTTCAGCCCACACATCTGCAGAGTCAGAGGATACGAACATAGGCATGTCGCCGATTATCTTTATCCCTTTGCTGTTGGCATAGCTTCTGGTCTCTGTCCACATCTTCTGAAAAATGTACTGACAGAACATGTGGAACCTTGCTTTTTCGGAAAGGGTCTCGTCCTTGTACATGATCTCGCTGTATCTGTGATACTTGTCCGGCCAGCTCTGCATAGCTCTTTCCTGAAACTCTTCCTTGAGAACGCAGAACATTGCATAAGGCATAAGCCATCCCTTTTGTTTGTTCCTAAATGCCTCAAAGTTCCTCTCTTCCTCAGGGGTCATATTCTCATACAGGCTGCGGAATTCATCCTCCGACAGCCCTGTCAGCTTGAGATTTCCGGCCATTGCCGACCTTCCTGAATAGGGAGAGCCAAAGAAATCAGCAGGGTTCAGGGGCAGAATCTGCCAATATTTCTGTCCGCCTTCCCAGAGATGATCTATGAATCTCCTTGCCGGTTCTCCCAGAGTTCCTCCCGGAATGGAGGTAATATGCGCCAGGACACCGCTTCCTCTTTCCATATCCATGGCCATGTTGTCCCCGGAAAAATGTATCAAAGCAGAGCCCAGCTGTCCAATGTGAACTTTGATGCAGCCTTCCTCATCGCACTGCAGTACACCCCGCTCAATAACATCTGTAGCCTTTCCCTCAGCCTTTACCCTGATATCGTAGTGATTGTGAAGGCTTCGGTTGATTATTATCAGTGCGCTTTCCTCAGAATTTCTCCTGTATAGTCCAAATACATCATCATTAAAGGCAACAGGGGTGAAATCTCCGTCTACCAGTACTCTGTACATCTTTCTGAGAGAGATGGCATTTCTGTATATGTTCCCTGCATTTTCGTCCTCATTGCCCCATGGGAAGGTTTTACGATTATACGGGTCGCTGTAGCCTTCTACACCGGCCTCATCTCCGTAGTATATGCATGGAACTCCCGGCATGGTCATCTGAATCAAAGCCGCCAGCCACAATCTGCCAAGAGCCATATCCTTCTGCCCTTGGTTCAGCTTATAGTGTTCTCTGTCCCAAGGTGACAGGGAGCCCTCATCAGGAGCATCACCTAATAGGGTGAGAACTCTCATTCTGTCGTGACTTCCAAGCAGATTAAGGTTACCGTAGAAATTCTCTTTAGGGTAGTTTTCATACAGGCTCATCAGACCTTCCGTAAGCTCGTAAGCGTTCATCTTGTATGTCAGAAAGCTTTCGATTCCGTCTCTGAAAGGGTAATTCATCACACAGTCCAGTTCTTCGCCCTGAAAGTATTTTCTCAGTTGTCCGTAGCTTACCTTATGGGAAGCATCCTCCCATACTTCTCCCATAAGCAGTCCATCAGAGCCTTTTTCCTCTATGATGGCATTCTTTATTCCTGCAATAAAATCGTCAGGCAGCTCGTCTGCCACGTCCAGTCGCCATCCCTTTGCTCCCAGGCGAAGCCATTTTCTGACTACGCTGTCATCTCCGTCAAAGATGAATTTTCTGTAGCTTTCCGAATTCTCATTTACACTTGGCAGGTCGTCAACACCCCACCAGCATTCATAGGATCCGTCTTCACGGAAATTGAACCAGTCGGCATATTCTGATTCCTCGCCCTGCCAGGCTCCCTTTTCCGTATAGTTTTCATATTTGTTGAAATACTTGCTGTCACATCCCGTGTGATTGAACACACCATCCAGAATTATGGATATGCCCTTTTCCTCAGCCTCCCTGCACAGGTTGACAAAATCCTCTTCAGTCCCCAGAAGGCTGTCGACTTTCATGTAGTCCGCCGTATCATAGCGATGATTGCTTGCTGCCTCGAAAATAGGGTTGAGATACAGAACGGTTATACCCATTCCTGCAAGATGGTCCAGCTTTTCCCTGATTCCGTTAAGGGTTCCGCCGAAGAAATCCCAGTTGGCAATTCTTCCGTTTGCTTCTTTATCATAGGATGGCGTTTCATTCCAGTTTTCACGTAAAATTCTTCCCGGGCCTTTTCGGCCTGACAGCTTAGCTTTAGCTTCTTCCCCATCAAAGTCTTTTCCCCTGCAGTATCTGTCAGGAAAAATCTGATATGCGATTCCTGACTTGTACCACTCAGGAAGCTTTCTCTCTCTGTAAGCGGTTATCTGGAAAGATGGCGGCATGCCGAAATACAGCTGTCCCTCGCCACCGGTTCTGCCCTCTTTCGCTCCGTAGTAGACACAGCTTCCGTCGCCTCTGTCAATTCTGAAGGAGTACCAGTAAAGAGCCTCTTTGTCGCACTTAAGGCTGCATGAATATCTCCATCGGTCATCCAGCCTTTCCTTCTGCATTGGATAATAGCTTTCACCTTCTCCGTCTATCCACACTCTCAGTACCGCATCAGCCTTTTCCTCGTCGAAAATGTCTATCTTAAGTGTAACGGTGCCATTGACCGCAATGGCACCGAAAGGTTTTCTGTAATCCTGTATTCTGCTGTTGTGATATATGTTCATAATAGTTATCTGCCTTTTTTGGTTGTAGTTTTCTTCGGTTTCTCCTGCTGCCAAAGCTCAGGATGGAGCCTCTTGTACATTTCAATGTACTTTTCTGCTGCCGCCTTCCAGCTGAAATCACAGGACATGGCCTGCTTTATCAGTCGGTCAAAGCTTGTTCGGTCCTCATAGTACAGCTTAACGGCCTTCTGAATGGTAAACAGCATTTCATGAGCATTATAGTTAGCAAAGCTGAAACCTGTCCCCTCTCCCGTATACTTGTTGTATGGAATTACACTGTCCTTAAGGCCGCCCGTTTCTCTGACAATCGGAAGAGTTCCGTATCTCATGGCAATCATCTGTGACAGTCCGCATGGTTCAAACAGTGAAGGCATCAGAAGCATATCTCCTCCCGCATACAGTCTGTGGGACAGAGGTTCATTGAAGGTTAAGCATGCCGCCACCTTGCCCGGATATCTTTCTGCAAAGCTGCGGAACATATCCTCGTACTCCCTGTCTCCCGTTCCAAGCACTGCGAACTGAACAGGCAGATCCATTATCTCGCCGAATACGTGCTTTACAAGATCCAGACCCTTCTGCTGGGTCAGTCTTCCGCACATGGTTATCAGAGGGATACTGTCATTAACCTCAAGACCCAGTTCCTTCTGAAGTTCTTCCTTGCACTTTCTCTTACCTTCCATATCATCTATGGTGAAGTGAGCTTTTAGAGCCTTTGACTTGGATGGATCATACTCATCCTGGTCGATTCCGTTCATGATTCCATACAGGACATCCTTCCTTCTTCTGTAAATGTCCTGCATATTCTCTCCGAAGAAATCCGTCTGTATTTCTTCCGCATAGGTCTCGCTGACCGTAGACAGCAGATCACTGTAGCACAGGGCTCCCTTCATGAAATTAACAGATGCACCATCGGTCCTCAGCTGATCAGCTGCCGCCTTATTATAGTCCAGTGCCAGTATATCGCTTAGAACGCTGTCAGACATCTGTCCCTGGAATTTCAGGTTGTGCACCGTGAATATGGTTTTGATGTTGCTGTAACCTTCCATCCCGTTATAAAACTCTCTCAGGAATACGGTGGATAAAGCGGTGTGCCAGTCGTTGCAGTGCAATATGTCGCACTTGAAATCCGGAAGATACTGCAGACATTCAACAATTGCCTTTGAAAAAAATGCGATTCTCTCGCCGTCATCAAAGTATCCATAGGCATTATCACGTCCGAAGTAGTACTCGTTATCGACGAAGTAGTAGACTACTCCCTTGTGAGTCAGTTTTTCTATTCCGCAATACACATTTCTCCATCCAAGTGGCATATAGAAATCACATACGTGTTTCATTCTTTTAGTGTATTTTTCATCTATTTTTTTGTATTTGGGCATTATCACGCGTACTTCCACGCCTGATTGCTTCAGTTCCTTTGGAAGTGATCCCGCAACATCGCCCAGTCCTCCGGTTTTCATGAAAGGAACTGCTTCAGAAGTTGCAAAAAGCACTCTGGGTTTACGTCTCATAAGTTATGTTTCCCTTCTGTTTTTTATTTTTTATTCTTTGCAATTACCAGAATATTATCTCCGGTTCCCTTTATTACCGTATCTTCAGCTATGGTGTTTCTTCTGTCAATGATTGCATTTTCTACAACCGCACCTGCCTTGATTACGCAGTTCTGCATGATGATGCTGTCTTTTACAACTGCACCCTTTTCAACAACTACATCACGGAACAGCACACTGTTCTGAACCTGACCCTCAATCTTGCAGCCTGCCGGAATTGTGCAGTTTCTTACTTCACATTCCTTTCCGTATTTGGTCGGAACGGAATCCTGTTCCTTGGTCAGGATAGGGCGATCAGCGCTGAACAGATTGCGATCCACATCGTAGCTCAGGGAATCCATGTTACCCTTGAAATATGAGTCCTTATCAAAGATGCTCTTGGCATATCCGTCAAACTCAAAAGCATTAACCTTGAACTGGCCCAGTGCATCTGCGATGCAGTCAAACATATCCTTGTAGTCTACTGCCTTGTAGCCTTGAAGGATGGCGTTCAGAACATCTGTATTAATGATGAAGCTGTCTATGAATGCCTTGTCCCCGGGCACTACTCCTTTTTCAATAGCTGTAACCCTGTCTCCATCAACAGACAGCTTTGACAGATACGGATTCTCTCTTCCCGAAATCTTGTACATCATGGTTATGTCCGCTCCGCTTTCCAGGTGAGCCTTATACAGCTCCTTGTAGTCTATGTTGCATATGACATTTGATGACGTCACCACAACATACGGAGACGGTGAACGGCGGAAGAAAACGTCATTTTGTCCGAAGTCTCTCAGCAGGAATCTGTCTGTAGATATACCTACACCGTATGCAGATCCGGGAAGTACAAACAGGCCGCCGTTTTTCTTGTCTAGTGACCATTCCTTTCCTATTCCGATATGGTCTATGATTGAACGATATTTGTATGGAAGAATCAGTCCCACTGTATCGATGCCAGAGTTTACCATATTGGAAAGAGGAAAGTCGATGAGACGATATCTTCCACAGTATGGCAGAGAGGCAATGGTTCTGTCTTTTGTCAGTGTGTATAATTCCGGAGTTTCATAGTTTGCTGCGACAATACCTATTACTTTATTCATTATTTCAGACCTCCTTCACCGTAGCATTCATCGTTTCCAAGCAGTGCGATTTCATCATTTTCATCCTCGCTTCCGAGAACGCAGTCAGCTTCCACTACGGCGTTTTCGCCCAGGATAGCTCTGATGACAACGGCACCCGATTTAACTCTGGAGCCTGGCAGAAGAACTGAATCCTTTACAAAAGCACCCTCTTCAACATATGAATTTGTACTTAAAACCGAATGAATTACCTTTCCTTTTACACAGCATCCGTTGGAAACAAGAGACTGCTTTACATCCGCATCAGGTCCTATAAACTGAGGCGGATATATGTTAGAGTTACTCATAAAAGGAAATTCCGGATCGTCCAGAACGAATTCGGGCTCATCCTCCAGCAGAGCCATGCTGGTTTCATGATATGCAGGAATAGTACCCACATCCTTCCAGAAACCGGAAAATTCGTAGGTGAACAGATTTTTTCCTTCTGCAAGAAGCTTAGGAATTATGTTTTTACCGAAATCATGCTCTGACTCAGGGTCGTCATGGTCTTCAATTAAGGCCTTAACCAGTGTCTTCTTGCTGAAAATGTAGATACCCATGGATGCCAGATTTGAGTCCGGTTCTGCCGGTTTCTCAGTAAACTTTACGATTCTTCCATCTTCGTCTGCTGTTATAATTCCGAATCTGGAAGCATCCTCCCATGGCACCTGCATTACTGACACAGACAAATCCGCACCCTTAGCCTTATGGTTTTCCAGCATCTTTCTGTAGTCCATACGGTACAGGTGGTCACCGGACAGGATAAGAACATAGTCGGAATCGTAAATATCCATGAACTCAATATTGCGGTATATGGCATCGGCCGTTCCCTCATACCATGCGCCGCCTGACTCCGTTGCATACGGTGGCAGTACGAAAACTCCACCGTCTCTGCTGTTCAAATCCCAACTTGTACCGGAACTGATGTATGAATTCAGCAAGAATGGTCTGTACTGTGTAAGCACACCCACCGTGCTGATATCAGAATTGGCGCAGTTCGATAGTGAAAAATCGATAATTCTATACTTTCCGCCAAATGAAACTGCTGGTTTTGCTATACTTTTTGTTAGTGCCAGTAATCGGCTACCCTGTCCTCCGGCAAGCAGCATTGCTATACATTCATTTTTTTTCATGTTCAAACTGCACTCCCTTTCTTTATTTTAGTGTCTCCTTATTATTTCGATGACTGATATTATCAAAGTTTCCAGATTTCTTCTGCGTACTGCTTTATTGTGCGGTCACTGGAGAAGAATCCGGATTTTGCCGTGTTGTGAAGAGCGATACGATTCCACTCGTCCTTTCTGTTATACAGGCTTTCCAGATTGCGCCATGCCTTAACATAGCTGTCAAAATCTTTAAGCACGAAGAATTCGTCGTTGCTGCGAAGAAGACTATCGTAAACCAGCTCAAAATCTCCTGAAAGCTCCCCATATGTTCCGTCAACCAGCTGGTCTACAACTGTTTTGATTCTGTCATCTTTGTTATATTCATCCCAGGCAAAATATCTGTGTTCTCTGCGCATAACATCGATTTCCTCACTGCGAAGACCGAAAATCTCAATGTTATCCATACCTACCTGTTCAGAAATTTCCACGTTTGCACCGTCGAAGGTTCCAAGAGTTACGGCACCGTTCATCATGAATTTCATGTTTCCTGTTCCGGATGCCTCCATACCTGCTGTGGAAATCTGTTCACTGATGTTTGCTGCAGGATAGATCAGCTGAGCATTTGATACGGCAAAGTTTGGAACAAAGGCGACCTTGATTTTATCACGGCACTTAGGCTCCTTGTTTACCACATCTGCCACTGAATTAACCAGTCTTATGACGTCCTTCGCAAAATCATAGCCCTGTGCAGCCTTTCCTGCAAAGATAAAGGTTGAAGGAGTAATTTCAGCGCTAGGGTTTTCCATAATCTGATTATACAGATCCATAACTTTCAGAATGTTTAAAAGTTGTCTCTTATATGCATGGAATCTCTTTACCTGTATATCGAAGATTGAGTCGCAGTCCACTGCCACTCCTGAGGTTTCCAAAATGTATTTTGCAAGACGTTCCTTGTTTTCTCTCTTGCTCTGATCCATGCCCTGCAGAAAACTGCTGTCAGTTTCAAATGCTTCAAGTTTTGATAGCTGTGAAGCATCCTTCATCCATCCATCGCCGATTGCCTCTGTAATCAGTCCGGCATAGGAAGGGTTCGCTTCTGCCAGGAATCTTCTATGGGTAATTCCGTTAGTCTTGTTCTGGAATTTTTCCGGTGTCAGAGTATAGAATTCCTTAAGGACATCTCTCTTAAGAATATCTGTATGAAGAGCCGCTACACCGTTCACTGTATGGCCTGCAATTACGGAAAGATTGGCTGTTCTCACCTGTCCGTCCCATAGAATGGCTGTTCTCTGATGAAGCTTCTGCCAGTCCTCTCTGTCTCTAGGGAAATTCTCTCTGTATCTTCTGTCTATTTCCTCTACGAAATCATACACTCTTGGAAGCAGCTTTCTGAACATGTCTATCGGCCATTTTTCAAGAGCTTCCGGAAGAATCGTATGATTTGTGTAAGATACCGATTTCTTTGTAATATACCATGCTGTATCCCAATCCAGGCCTTCCTGATCGATGAGAACTCTCAGCAGTTCAGGGGCACAAAGAGCAGGATGTGTATCGTTGGTATGAATCGCTACCATATCAGGGAATATGCTCCAGTCGGTTCCGTATTCTGACTTAAATGTTTCTACAATATTATTAATTCCTGCGCACACAAACATGTA
>JAQXLM010000162.1 GCA_029012125.1 Eubacteriaceae bacterium
TCTTGTCGCCTCTACCCAGAGCGAAGGATATCATGGTGGCACTTCCTGTAGCAAAGAGAATTCCCGCTGAGAAGATCATGTTATTGACCGGCGATGACAGATTTACCGCTGCGAGAGCATCTGCTCCTACACCTCGTGCAACAAAAATTCCATCGACTATTGTATACAGTGCAAATATCCACATGGATATTACTGTTGGAATTACATAATGAAAAAACCTTTTTATAAGCAATATAACACCTCCTAAATTTGACCCGTGCAGGCCTTAGGGCCATTATAAACTCTCGTATCATCCGAAGGTCAAGAGGTTTTCTCTTTCTTTTTTCCGGGGCACCATATATAATTAAAGGAAGGAAATATGCTTTTTTCTGAAAGGAGAGGGATTATGAAGGGCTATTATAAAATACAGGAAATTGCCAGATTGTACGGGGTTGCTCCTGACACTATCCGGTACTATGAGGAACAGGATTTGATTCATCCTAAAAGAACAGAAAGCAATTACAGGCTTTTCAGCATTCGCGACATCGGTACGCTGAACATTATCAGGGACCTTCGCCAGCTGGACATGTCCACAGAAGAAATCCATTCATATATACACCAGCGCAGTGTAACCTCTACTCTGGAGCTTTACGACCGTGAACAGGCTTTGATAGAAGAAAAAATCCTGACACTGAAGCATCAGTATCAGGATATAGAACGTTCTCGCCGGGATGTACTTGCGGCCATGAAGCTGCCTGTAGGCAAGCCTCGTCTCCTTGAGCTGCCGGACCGCCCATGCTTTACCATGGAGGCAGATTCTCTGCCCGGCAGTGACGTGGATTTTCTCCTGCGCAAGCTGGAGCGACGCCACGAAAATATCATAAAAATTCTGGGTAATACGGATATCGGCGCATCCTACCGGCTGACTGATGCTCTGGAGGGCTCCTTCCGGACTGTCAATTCTGTGTTTTTTATGGGCACAGAGGACTATATGGAGACTACCATTCCTGCAGGCACCTATGGTTCCGTTGTCTACAGGGGTGATTACCATCAGCTGCAGGACGCTTTTAATGCCCTTACCTCTTTCCTGGCTGAGCAGGGACTGAAGCCTTGCGACGATCCTTTCGAGCTTTATCACATCGATACCCGGGAAACCTGTCGCAGGGAGGAATACATTACTGAACTGCAGGTTCTGACGTCACCTATTTAATGGGAAATTGATTCCCGCTTTCCGTGCCTGACTTGCAAGGTCTTTTACCTGCAGATGATACATCCTGCCATCCTTTCGGAAGTGGGTACTGCACTGTCTGAACTGAAAAGGCACATTGTGCTCTATGCACTGCTGCCTGATGTCCAGAACCCAGTCGTAGTCCATCACCCTTCCGTTTCTGTCTGATTCACCGCCCACCAGCACGGATTCGATTCCGGCAAGATAGGGTTCCATATTGATTGGACCTATCAAAGGCTGGGCGGTTATCTGCTTGTGTTTAATGGGAAGCTCCTTGAATACGGACAGCTTTCTGTCAGCGTTTTCCTGATTTTCTACGGTACAGCATACAACCACATTATCGTAGCCGTCGCCCCAGTCCGGGGGAATGCATTCCATAAATCTCTCAATTCGTTTGGTCAAAAACAAGAAAACACAGTCTGTTCTTTCTTTTATAATCTGCCATGCTTCATTGCGCCACTGATCCGCGTCTTCCAGCAGAAAATCACTTGAAAAGCAGGTATATACCAGTCCTGGTGCCATCTTGTATTCACCGTTCTTCTTTTTTTCTACAGGTCTTTGGAATTTCTCGCTTCGCACTATCCGGTCTGTGTCCACGCCTCTTCTGGCGTCGCCTTTATGTATGTAACAAAATCTACAGCCTTCGCTACATCTGTGACATCCTCTCCACGGGTCCCATCTTGCCATTTTCTTTTCCTTTCCCACTAACCTTAGTTGTAGATATCAGTATATCATACCTGCAGCTCAATGGACGCAAACTTCTTTTTTCATTATTTATACCTTCAACCTGTGACACACCAGGTGAACGCAGAACGGTTTGCAGTGCATGCGGATTATTTATGGAGTTTAAGTCCTCTCCAATAGTTCCTCATAGTTATAAGGCTTTCACTGTACCGGCTACAACCACAGATGATGGCTTTACGGGAATGAAATGTGAAGATTGCGAATTAATTGACGAATCAGCTGTGACTGTAATTAACAGACTCGATTCTGTTAAGCTTTCTGCTTCATCCTATATTATAAATGAAGAAAGTGGCGGTCAGCCACTTTCTTCGTTGTCTTCTTCACTAATCGGTCTTTTTATAGAGCTTCCTACAGCATACCCAATCAGCATTCCAAGTGCGGCTCCCATTCCTGTTGTTTTATGTAATGCCATCTCGATGGCTACCCCAAAGCACATACCGACTCCAATGCCTGCAGCACCATAATCCTCATATTTTTCCTTGCTTTCCTTCTTTTTCTTTTCCTTATAGTGAGACCCTACGAAAAAAACTGCCAAAGTTAAACCCATTACTATCCATGGCATTGCAGCTTGCAGAAAATCCAATACATCTCTCATATCCCGTTCCCCTTTTCTACTTTTCTACTTTTCTTAATAATACCTTTTGTCTTTGTTAAGTGTATTATGCCTACCTATCGGTCGGTAGTCAAGTGTAATCTGCAACTTTTTTCAAGAAGTACCCCATTACTTCCCGGGTATGAACTTTGACGGATTTCCACTGTAGGTTTTCATCTTCATGGTTCTAGAACAATTGACCCTCAAGTTTCAGTTTTACCTTTGGCGGAAATTCCTTGTCAAATTCTTCAACTTCTGCCTCGTCTACAAAATATCCTTCCGGTGGTGCGTAAACGCCTGTAATCCCGTCAAGATATCCCGGTGTCAGTTCCTTGCACAGAAAGAAATCCGCTTCCTCACCCTCAGGCATTCCATGATAGCGGATGCCGAATTTGCTTGCCTGAGTAAAACCGCTTTTACCGTAGAAGTCGATGTTGCCCTCAAAACAGACAGCCTTGCATCCCATATCCTTGGCCTTTTCCAGCGAATAGTCCAGCAGTATCTTACCGTAGCCCTGTCTCTTAAGTTCCGGTGTAATGCAGATAGGTCCCATTGCCATTATAGGTATATCCCTTCCGTCATCAGATTTGATAACAGCTCTCATAAACATGTTCTGACCTATAATCTTGCCATTCTTCTCCATAACAAAATCAAGCTCAGGAACAAATGCAGGGTCATCTCTCAGCTGATTCAGTACATAATGCTCCAGGCAGCCGGGACGGTATACGTTCCAGAAGCTTTCTCTGACAAGATTCTCAACATCTCTGTATTCTTCCTTCTTTTCCAAACGGATTGTTATATTTTCTTTATGCATTGCTCTTTTCTCCTTCTTTTTTTGTTCCATAGCGTTCCATGAAACCCTTAGCATGATTACGCAGCAGCTCCGCGTATTCATTAAAATTACCATCGTTATCATACATGCCAATCAGCAAAAACAGCGGCCCATAGTACTCTACCGCAAGCTTTCTGGGGTTTTCCTCTTTTATAACACCTTTTTTCATCATCTCAAAAAAAAGATCTTCCATGTAGGAAACGGGACCTTCCACGATACATTGGCTGTAGAGCTTTGCCATTTCCTCGTTTCGATACTGCTCCAGAGTCAGCATTTTTCGGAATAGAGAGGCAAAGCTGTCCTGTGTCCAGAACTCCAGCTGTCCAACGGTAAAAGCTTCGATATCCTCCAGGGACGTATTTTCATAGGGTTCTGACCCCTTTTCATACTCCTCTACAGGCATCCGGTGTGCTTTCGCTCTCTGCGCGTCAACTTCTACCATTCTGTCCACGATACTATCAAAGATATCTCGCTTGTTTTCATAATGTCTATATAAAGCTCCTTTAGTAATTCCCAGTTCCTCTGCTATGTTCCTTACGGAAACTGCCTCATAGCCGTCTCTTGCAAAAAGCTCCAATGCTGTCATCAAAATCTTTTCCTTTGTGTCCCCCACACAACATCCCTCCTGTATCAAGATTAATTGTATTTAAATAAAATAAACGGTCGTTTACAAGCATTATAGTAAACGACCGTTTATTTGTCAATCATTTTATTCATTTTTGCGCTCTAAATCTCTGTATTATATGCAGAATTTCTGCAATTCACTTTTTTGAGAAAATATTCTTTTTACACCTTATAAATAAATTCCAAATCCTTCTTTAAAACCTCATCCACCGGCAAATCAAGCCAATTCTTATTGGAGCGTTCCACCTGCGTTTTGTATGCACTACTATTAAAGATTATCTCAGCTCTTTTTCTTATCTCATCAGCATTATTTACATCAATTGTAGTATCAGCATATATATATTTCTGTATGCAGAATCTAAGTTTCTCCATATCCACCATATCAGACAAATAACAAATATCAAATATATCTTTGTATCTGGTTGACCGGATTCCGAATCTCATTAAGGATTTTAGTTTTTCTGTAATCATCTGCTCCCTTGAATTAATCAACACGCTGGCAGCATCCTCTTGAAAGCATACATCAAAGCAATACTCTTCCTGCCCAATATCTAAATCCTTATGTACACCGATATCCATTTTTAAAGATAATACATTCCCAGCATTATCCGATATCTCAATATGAATACGCTTTCCTTTATATTCCTGATGCTTTAATTCCTCTATAGGTGCTAACATCCGCAAATGAATCCCTTCTATACAATTCAGTTTTTCAATAAATGTGCGTATGGATTCTTCTGATATGGAATATTTAATAAAATCCAAGTCCAAGTCCTGCGTAGCACGTCTTGCGTTCTTAGAAAGACTACGCATGACTACACCACCTTTAATCGTAACATTTCTATTCATACTACTCTGTGAAATTGCTTTTATGATGATATCCTGACAAAGCTTAGCTTCTGCATTTGCTTCACTGTATCCGTCTTGTTTAATTTTTTTTACTTCACCCAATAAGTTCATTACAATACCTCTAGTTCAATGATCCGCATCATTTTATCCGAATGCTTAAACTTGTCTGCATACTCTTCCACTTTAGCAATATCCATGATTTCTACTCGATTTCTATACGCGCCTATAATCTCCTTGTAATAGTCAAATGATAATTTACCTCGGAATCTTACAAGTTCAATTAGCATTCTTTCCAAGTTGTAGATACTTATCTCTGTATTATGGTACGGCATCTTAATCTGTCCCATATCAAAGATATCCTCTTTCTGAAAGGTCTGTTTT
>JAQXLM010000163.1 GCA_029012125.1 Eubacteriaceae bacterium
GCATGCCTGGAGATAACGTAGTGATGACAATCGAACTGATCACACCAATCGCTATCGAAGAAGGACTGAGATTCGCTATCAGAGAAGGCGGAAGAACAGTAGGTTCCGGAGTTGTAACAGAAATCATCGAGTAATTTCGACCGGAGTTACAGAAAATTATAAAAGACTGAGAGCCGATGCCATGCATCGGCTCTATTTTTGTTCACTAGGAAATATCGATATTTCCTAGTAAATAAAAAAGTATCTGAAGTCATATTTCGTACTCCAGATACCCTTGTTGCTTTGCTTATTGATTATTCCTTTTTATACAGCAGAAATCGTTCCGCTGGCAGAACACTTTAATCCGATCGTGGTAGATTTTGTCATTGTTTTGTACTTAAATTTGCCTGTAGCGGTAACCTTTGCGCCGGATTTTGAAGATTCACGTGAGGATAAACTCCATCCGGAAACGTAGGTGTTATAACTTGTAGAAACAGCAGTAGCTTTGGCCGTACTACCATCATAACTAAAGGTTCCTTTTACAGTAAAATCCCATGCTTTCACTTCGCTTGCATTGTAATAGGTATAAGTTCTGCTTGCGCTTTTTGTGTTCGTTGTTGCACGAACTGAAATGCCTGATTGTTCTACAACTGTCTCAATGACTGCATAGGAACCGTCATCATACACTTCCACTTCGGTAGTGGTAACGGGCTTGGAGATTTCTGCAACTGCAAAAATCGGTGTTGCCATGAGTGCAACTAAAGCTGAAATAAGGATGCACATGGCTAATTTGCGTTTCATTTTTAACACCTCCGCTTAGACTCAACGTGATATATTTGTTTATTCTATAACGATCACATCAGTCGCCATGGACTGCTGCTGACCGTGTAAGTCGATTAGATAGCCGCCTACTGCAACTAAAGCAAGAATTAAGACTGCAATAATAATATTTCGAGTCTTTTTTCCTTTTGCAATCTGTTTTGGCTGAATCGCGCTGTTTCCCTCAAGAAAATCCTTTGCAATTTCTTCAGGGGTTCCGAACTCTGACTCCAAGTCTTCTTCCGTACATTCAGGGTTGTTTTCCTGATATTCATAAAGATCGTTTCTCAGTGCTTCGAGATAGTCATCTACCTGTGTAAGATTGTATATCTCTTCTCGAATACGACTTATGAAACGTTCAACTGTTTCATTTCTTCTTTTATCCATGATGTCCTCCCAATTAATCCTCATCATATATGATGGATTGTACTGTAGCAATAAGATCAGCATATAGGGCCTTTAACTTCTCTAAATGGGAGTGGCCCTCTTTTGTTAACCTATAATAGATTCTTACTCTGTTATCTTCTGAAATTACTTTATTACTTTCTTCAACATAACCTTGCTCCTGCAGCTTGCTTAAAGTTGTATAAAGCAAAGGCATTTTATATTTACCATTACTACGTTTAAAGGCGATCTGTGTAATCTCATAAGCATACATTTCACGCTCAGAAAGAATCTTCATTACCATAAGTGGTAATGTAGATTTCTTAAACTGAGCTTCAAAGTTCTCTAAAGGATCTCTTTTTTTGCTCTCGTCTTTCATATTCACCACTCTCTGTATATTGATTTTTCTCTATCATATCATAAAAGAAGAAAATGTCAATGAGTTATGTGTAGATAAAAAATATAATTTTTAAAAATAGATATATTTTATTGACATATATAAAATTTTGTGGTAATGTGTGGGTAAATTGAATGAGGAATGCAAATAGGAAAGACTTGAGAGGAGTGATTCCAATGTGGGACAAGGAACGTTTTGTGTATTGGGAATAGAATAGCTATAGTTTGCAAGAAGTTCAAGGATTGCTTGTTGGTTTAATCAGAGAACCTAGTGATAGAACTGAAAAAATGGAAAGCAAATAGCGAACTGTAAAGGATACATAGGCTGATAATAAAAATATAAACAACTCTAATTGACTCTTGGTGAGGGAATTACTATGAAGAAACGATTATCTTTAATAACGCTAATTCTTTTGCTAGCAATATCTAGTGTAAATTTCTCTTTTGCATCAACACAAGATCAGTCTTTTCAGCAACCAGAAAAGCAAGTTGAAAAGCTAGAAAATCTAATAGATGCCAAGGATGTAGTATCAGAAATTAGTGATACACCAAAGGGATATGTTGCTAATTTAGATGATACTGATATAATTATTCCTAGGGAAGGCAAAGACAATATTGAAACGATGTTGCCAACTGGAGACTCTGTTTCTCTTGAGCTTCCTAAAGAAGTAAATGGAGTAGATGGAATATTAACCAAAGACGGTACAATCGTATATAATTCTAGTGATGAAGAGATGAGTTTATTCGTTCATGCAACAGAGTCCAACAACGACAATGGAGAAAAAGAAATTGGTGTAAGAGCAACGATTATTATTGAAGCGGCAACGGCTCCCAGTGTATATGAATTTAAATATGATTTGCCTGAAGGGGCGTATTTAATCAGCGGGAGTGAAGTGATAAGTGATGAAATATCTAAAAATGAAGTAGCTGCTGTTGGAGCGGACGGCTTTATTCTCTTTACTGTGAAAGAACCGTGGGCAAAAGATGCAAATGGTAATTCAATTCCAACATATTTTACCATTTCGGGAAATAAGCTTATGCAGCATATTGAGTTTAATAACGATACAAGCTTTCCTGTAGTAGCAGATCCTTGGTATGGAACTAGTTCAAAGACCGAGAATATTGGAGGGACAATAGAAAAGGGATTTACTGCTTATGCCGCGGGTCAAGGGACAAAGGGATTCCGTTTTAGAAATGGAGGCTATATCTCATACAGCAGAGGTTCTGGTACTACAGCCAATGTAAGTCTTTCTCTTGGCGTAGGGTATAATGCCGTTACATTATCTACTAGTATTGGATATGCATATGAAGGAGACAGTATAGGAACTTCATATCCGGTTCCTAAAAAAGATGCATGGTATAAATTAAAAGTAACGGAAATTCACAATGTTCAAAAATATAAAATTATGAGAAGATGGAAGGATCCAGAAACAGGACGAGTGACATGGAAGGAGTATTCAAGAAACGCAAAAATTGTAAGTTTTGCAGGTCTTGATGCTGTCGTTGTAAAAGTTGCAGACGTGTAAATGTATAGGAGAAGAAATGAACGTAAAGGTTAGGACAAGTATAATCATTCTCGGGATATTATTAATCTTGGGGTTAGGGACTCTTTTTCATATTGCACAAGGTGAGAAATATATGTCTGACGATCCTTTATTTGGCTCTTTTTCTATAGAGAATGGTAATTTGGGAGATCAAATATATCCGACTGATTTTTTAGTTTCGATTAATGTTCAAACTGGACATAAAGAATTAGTTTCTTGTGCAGAAAGAGTGCAAATAGATTTATCAAAAGGATGTTGGGTATATTGTTTTGCTGAGAATCAGGTTTACACTGCGACCCAAGACGGAATGAAATTAAAGGTATTTGATGATGGAAGTGAAATCGGATGTTTTGAATACGAACATAAGAAATTCCTGTTTTTCTCATATGGGGAAGCGTACAAGGTTACTTGGAGAAATGTCAAATACGACCTGAAAAAAGATTTACAAGGATTCATATTCCCATAGTCCTACATAGCCAGGAGATCACCACGTCTTCTGGCTTTTTATATACACAGAAATAATCCCAGAACAGAAAGGAGGTATCCAAATGCACGAAGTAAGAAAAAGAAGAAGGGGGTGTAGGCGTTGTCTGAGAACTGGGTAGTACAAAATCTGCAGAAGACCCTGTCCACATGGAATGAGAAGCTGGCCGAAATCTGGTCGCTGCTGACACAGTCACCGGCAGGCTTTAAGGGCGGCGACATCTGGAACGTCATACTGAATATTCATGGAGCACTACAGGCAATCGGACTTGCCCTGTTAGTGCTCTTTTTTCTTGTAGGCGTTGTGAAGACATGTGGCACCTTTGCAGAACTGAAGAAACCGGAGCATGCTGTGAAGCTGTTTATCCGCTTTGCCATTGCCAAAGGCGTTGTGACCTATGGGCTGGAGCTGATGCTTGCCATCTTTGATATCGCCCAGGGAGTCATCGAAACCATCATGGATTCAGCAGGGGTGTTTGCCGCCAACCAGGCTGTACTGCCTGCAGAAATGATTACGGCCATCGAAGACTGCGGGTTCTTTGAAAGCATTCCATTGTGGGCGGTAACATTAATCGGAAGTTTAGTCATTACAATTCTGTCGTTTATTATGATTCTGACCGTGTACGGCAGATTCTTCAAAATCTATCTCTACACGGCTATTGCACCAATCCCACTGTCCAGTTTTGCAGGACAGCCAACAGAACAGATTGGTAAGAGCTTTCTTAAAAGTTATGCTGCAGTCTGCCTGGAAGGTGTGATTATCATTCTGGCATGTATTATCTTTTCAAAGTTTGCAGCATCGCCGCCTGTAGTTGATGCAGATGCATCGGTCGTATCCATGATCTGGTCATATATCGGCGAGCTGGTCTTTAACATGCTGGTACTGGTCGGAACAGTAAAGATGTCAGATAGGGTTGTAAGAGAAATCATGGGAATCTAAAGGAAGGAGAAAAGACAATGAACAGAGAAGATTTTTACAACGAAATTATTGAAGCGGTAAAGGATGAGATTCCGGAGATACTGAAAGAGGTTGTCAGCGTGGAACGAATCGAACAGATGAAGGTTAATGATGAAAAGCTGATTGGCATTTGTATCAGATTATCTGAAAATGCGGTAGCTCCAACTATTTATCTGGATGAGTTTTTTGAAGCATACCAGGAAGGGATTCCTGCAAAGCAAATCGCACAGCATATTCTGTGTATGACAGCTGAAGCGGGCATGCATGCACCAGAAGTAGAGAGTATCTCCATGAAGTATGAAGACGTTGCCGATAAGCTGACCATGCAGATGGTTGAAGGTGAACGTAACAAAGTGCGTCTGAAAGATCTGGTCTACAGACCGGTGGATAATGGCATGGTTATGATCCCATATATTGAAATCGCACGTGACGATGACGGCGGAAGCTATCGCACAGCCGTAACAAAGAACATGGCTCAGGAGTTTGACTATGATATAGACATGCTGCTGGATCAGGCTTTTGAAAATCTGGTGGCAAAGAATGAACCGGTCCTCTATGAAATGGGATCTTTTGATGATAAACCGCAGTCACGAAATCCAATGAATGAGGACTTTGAAATCAATCCTTTCCATGGGATGTATATCTTGACCAACAACAGAAAGGATGAAGGGGGCAGCGTACTGTTTTATCCGGGAATGGATACACAGATTGGAGAACTGCTGGGAAGTAACTACTTTGCACTTCCCGGAAGTCTGCATGAGTTTATCATCGTGCCGGACAATGGTATGCATGAAGCAGAAAAGCTTCGTCAGGTTGTCAAAGAGGCTAATGCAACCATTATCCCGCCTAATGAAGTTCTCAGCGACAGAGTCCTGTACTTTGACAGGGAAAAGAATAAGCTCTATGAACCCAAGGGCAGGGAACGTGACGGTGATGAAAGGAGCGACAGATAGTGGAAGTAAAAATTAATAAGGAGATCAGAGACTACTCTGAGAACATGTTTTTTTGACTGACGTTGCGTCAGTTCTTTTTTTCTGTCCTGGGATGCATCGTGGCAGTAGGAATCTATTTCCTCTGCCGTGATGTCCTGGGACTGGAGTTTACCACATGGCTCTGCGTGCTTGGCGTTGTGCCTTTTGCCCTGCTGGGCTTTGTGACGTATAACGGCATGCCTGCAGAAAAGGTCGCCATGGCATATATCAAAAGCAGAATCATCTATCCGAGACGATATATCTGTAGGCCGACTTCCATCTACTACACCATGCTGGGAGGAACAATCGAAGAAAAACAGGGGAAAAAGAAGCGAAAGAAAAGGGAAAGGAGAGTGAAGAACGTTGATTAGAACACTAAAAACCATGCAGAGACAGGAACGGGAGAAGTTCAGAATCCCAAGAAGCGTACAGGACCTGATTCCAATTCAGATGGTTTATACGGATGGCATCTTTCAGATTGCACCGGGAAAGTTCTCCAAGACCTACAAATTTGATGATGTAAACTATGCTGTCGCATCCCGCGCGGACAAGGAGTCCATGTTCCTGAAGTACAGTGAAATCCTGAACTCTTTTGACAGCGGCGCAACCACGAAGATTACCATCAACAACAGAAGAATGGACAGGCGTGAAATCGCAAAGGACATCCTGCTGCCATACCGCGAGGACGAGCTGGATGAATACCGTAAGGAGTACAACCAGATTCTGCTGTCAAAGGCAGTGGGGACAACCGCCATTGTCCAGGACAAATATCTGACGGTATCCGTATTCAAAAACAGCATTGAAGATGTGAGAAGCTACTTTGCCAGAGTCGGGGCAGAACTGCAGATTCATTTTAATAAACTAGGCTCAAAGCTGATGGAACTGGATGCATCGGAAAGACTGCAGATTCTGTTTAACTTCTACCGCATCGGTGAAGAGTTCTTATTCAGTTTTGATCTGGAGGATTATGCACGAAAAGGACACAGCTTCAAAGACTATATCTCACCTGACTCCGTTGAGGTCTTCGATGATTATTTTAAACTGGGGGACAAGTTCGGCAGGGTCATATTCCTGAAAGATTATGCAGCATATATCAAAGACGATATGATTACGGAGTTGACGGATATCTCAAGAAACCTGATGTTAAGCATCGATGTTATCCCGATTCCGACAGATGAGGCGGTAAGGGAAGTGGAAAACCGTATGCTGGGGGTCGAAACCAATGCAGCAAACTGGCAGAGAAGACAGAATGCGAATAACAACTTTACAGCAGTCCTGCCTTATGACATGGAACTGCAGAGAAAGGAAACAAAGGAGTTCCTGGAGGACCTGACCACCCGTGACCAGAGGATGATGTTCGCCGTGCTGACCGTAGTTCATATGGCAGACAGTAAGAAACAGTTGGATGAAGACACCGAGGCCATTAAGACCACGGCAAGGAAGAAACTCTGCCAGCTGTCAGTGCTGAAGTGGCAGCAGATGGATGGTCTCAATACGGCACTTCCTGTCGGTGCAAGAAAGATTGATGCTTTCCGCACCCTGACGACGGAGAGTCTGGCCGTATTGATGCCGTTCCGCGTGCAGGAGATTTCCCATAAGCACGGCATCTATTACGGTCAGAACGCCATTTCCAAGAACATGATAGTGGCAGACCGAAAGCAGCTGATGAATGGCAATTCCTTTATTGTGGGGGTATCCGGTTCAGGGAAGTCCTTTGCCGGAAAGAATGAAATCGTGAACCTGATGCTGGCAGGGGATGCAGATGTGATCTTAGTGGACCCGGAGCGCGAGTACAGTTCTCTGGTAAGAGCCATGGGCGGGGAAGTTGTGCATATCTCGTCTACCAGTGCTAACCATATCAATGCCATGGACTTAAACAGAGAGTACGGTGACGGCGCGAACCCGGTGATCTTGAAATCGGAGTTCGTGCTTTCTTTACGCCATCAATTTGAAGGATTCCATATATGTGACATTACCGGAATAAGACGAAAAAAATGGTATTTTTAAGAAATAGTGAAGTTATATGAAAAGAAAAGATATCGACAAAAGGGGCTTTGAGGAGTAAAATATAGGATGGCAATTCAGCCAATCAAAAGCCAATTTAACAATCGAATGTAACAAGAGGGAATAGTATGAGATCAGACAAATATCAAGAAAGTGGATACAAATTTAAAAGCTTTACGCGTGGTTGGGCAATGATTTACTTCCTTGCTACAATCGGATTTCTGGCAGTTCTGGTGTATACCGACATGCTGCCATTTAATCTGCTGTGGAAGGCTGCAGCCGTAGTAGGCGTATTATTTCTTATTACATTTCCTGTGCTCAGAATCAGAAGTTTTAAAACATCGAGAAAAAAAGTTGCTTTTTTCTTCTCACTGATTCTGACCATAGGATATTTAGTAGGAATAACCTATCTTACAGGAACAATGGGATTTTTTTCAAACATCACAAGCCTTGGAGGCGAAACAGAAAAATACTTTGTTGTGGTCAACGCAGAGAGCTCATATGAGGATATAAATGACATAGACGGTCTTAATGTGACTACTCTGGATACCAAGGAGACAAGCTATGCCAACGCCAAAGAGGAACTTCTGGACAAGGTAAATGTTGAATATGTTTTAGATGAATCTCTTTCCAATCTTGGAAACAGTGTTCTGGATAATTCGGATCAGATTGTTCTGCTCAGTGAGGGACATTATACTGCTGTCAGCGAAGAACATAAGAATTATGAAACAGACACCAGAATAATATATACTATCAAAGTTAAACTGGAGGACGTAAGCAACAGTAAGGCTGTAAACGTGAAGAAAGAGCCTTTTAACATCTTAGTCAGTGGTATTGATACCAGTGGAGAGATTGATCAGGTTTCACGTTCAGATGTGAATATGGTGGTATCAATCAACCCTGAGACTCACAAGGTACTGCTAACATCTATCCCAAGAGATACACTGGTAAAACTTAAGGGAAAAGGTGATGCTACGGACAAGTTGACCCACGCAGGTATTTACGGTATAGGAGAAAGCATTGCCTCTGTTGAAGATCTGCTGGGAATTGATATCAACTACTATGTAAAGGTTAACTATTCAACAGTAATGAAGCTGGTAGATGCTATCGGGGGAGTAGATGTAGTATCAGAATATACATTTACAACTTCAGGAATGCACATGGACGGTCTTGACGGATTGACCTTCTATGAGGGCGAAAATCATCTTGATGGTGCTGCCGCACTGGCATTTGCACGAGAAAGACACTCCTTTGCATCAGGTGACCTTCAGCGTAACAAAAATCAGCAGATAGTACTGGAAGCTATTCTGAAGAAGATGCTTTCCAGCAAGACCCTGCTGACCAAATACAGCGGAATTCTTAATTCCATCGAAGACAATGTGGAAACCAACTTCTCACCAAAGGAAATCAAACAGCTCATAAAACTGCAGCTGAAGGATATGCCTTCATGGAAGATAAAGAAACGCAACATTTCAGGTGTATCCGATTCCGCAGTATGTTACTCTACGGGAGACTATTACGTATCCGTCGTTGTAGCTGATACGGAAAGCGTGGCAAAAGCCAAGGCAGCTATTGGAAGGATTTTTGATGGCGAATAAGCAGGATTTTGATAATTATAAATTTCCATTGGCAATAGCCTGCACTGCGATCAGCGGAGCAGAAGCACTGGTCGGGTGGTTTTTATCAGGAAAAGAGATGGAGTTTCCCCTGGGAGTTCTGGTAGGAACGGTGGCTCTTTTAATAAATCTTCTGCTGATGGAAAAAGCTGTAGATATGATGATAAGGCGTGAGAGAATAACTATCGGTATCATCATCCTATTCTGCAGAATACTGGTATATGGCATTACAATGTATATTTCATACAGTATCGGGAAGGCAGGTCTTATCGGCTTTGGAGCAAGCGCGATCAGCCTTCCCGTGGCTGTGTGCGTGATTTTTTTGAGAAAGGAGGGCTCTGATGATACAGGTTAATGAACTGGGAGCCAGGATTATCATATCCTTTGGCGATGGAAGCGTCTTCATAACTGAAAGTACACTATGGGGAATAGTGGTAGCTGTTTTTCTTGCAATTATTGGAATATGGCTTGGAAGCGGATTGCAGAAGATACCTAAAGGAAAGCAGGTAATAGCGGAACTGATTGTAGGCTGGATATACAAGTTCTCAGATGAAAATCTTGGAAAGGAAAACAGAAAATACGCACCATATATCGGAACGATCTTTCTTTTCATACTGACGGGAAGCAGTCTGGGAGTGTTTGGCATCAGACCTATTACCGCAAGCCTGAATGTAACAGCAGCCTTGGCGGCACTGACCTTTCTGCTCATACAGCTCAGTGCAATCAGAACTCACGGATTGAAGGGGCGACTCAAGGAGTTATGCCAGCCATATCCTTTTATGTTCCCGCTGGAAATTATTGAAGCATGCACATTGCCTGTTTCTCTTGCACTTCGACTTTTCGGAAACATTCTCGGAGGAGTGATTATCGTGGATTTATGGATGTACTTTATGGAGTACCTGAGCTCGTTGATATGCGATATTCCGTTCCTGAGAGCAGTTACCGTTTTGCCGTTGAATGCATTCTTTGATATGTTTGAACCGGCAATTCAGACATACATTTTTACTATGCTGACGATGTTAAATTTATACACAGCTATCAAAATAACAGAAAGCCATGGACAATTGGCCCATGGTAAGAATAAATAATCAACAATATGGAGGTATATGATATGAATTTTATCGCACTTGGAGCAGGATTAGCTATGGCTATTGTAGGACTTGGTATTTCACTGGGACAGGGAAGTGCCCTGGGAAAAGGTTTGGAAGGAATCGCAAAGCAGCCTGAAGCAGGCGGAAGAATCCAGACAGCAATGATCGTAGGTATGGCTATTATGGAAACAATAGGTGTACTTACTTTCGTAATCGCTATTATACTTACTGGCAAAATGTAAGAATAAGGAGGCAAATTTAATATGGCAGTAACAGTACATGAATCACTGCTGGCACTGAACTGGAATCTCCTGTTTTCAGTTGTCACTGTACTTGTTCTGTTTCTAATTCTGAAAAAATTCTTCTTCGAAAAGGTTCACAACTTCATGGTCGAAAGGGAAAACGAGGTAAGAAATCAGTTCGAAACCGCTGAAGAAGCCAACAGACTCGCTGAGCAGAAGATTGCCGACTACGAAGAAAGAATAAAAAATGCAGAGGGTGAAGGAAGAGCAATCATCAAAGCTGCCAGAGACGAAGCACAGATTCAGGCTCAGAGCATTTTGGATGAGGCCAACGAAAAAACCCGTAAAATGATGGAACAGTCTGAAGCCGAGATACTGAGGCAGAAGAACAACGCGAGAAAGGAACTGAAGGATGAAATCGGTGTTCTTGCGGTCATGGCTGCCGAACAGATTTTACAGAAAGAGCTTACAGACAGAAATCAGAGCGAAATCGTGGATAGAATTATCATGGAAGCTGAGGACGAATCATGGAGTTAGCAGTTGTAAAAGTCTACGGCCGAGCGCTCTACGAAGCAGCCGGTGAGCTTGATATGATTGACGATATAAAAAGCGAAACAGAACAGATTAACAGTATTTTCCGGGAAGAAGAGGAGTTTTATCAGCTTCTTATCAACCCGTCTGTTTCCTGCATTAACAAGAAGCAGATGCTGGAAAATGTGTTTGAAGGAAGAATAAGTGAACCATCACTTTCTTTCCTGTATATTCTCGCAGATAAAGGTAGACTTCACTATTATGAGGAAATCTACAGGGAATTTGACAGGCTTGTCAGAGATGGAGAAGGAATCGACGAGGGAACTGTTTATTCCGCTCAACCACTGACGACCGAACAGATTTCAAAGCTGGAGGTTGAAACGGGAAAACTTCTGGCCAAGAGAATAAAGCTGAAAAATGAAATTGACAGCGAAATCATAGGAGGCGTAAAAATAATGGCATCTGACAAAATGATAGACGCCTCCATCAGAAGCGGACTAAACCGTCTGCTTTCACAGCTTAAAGAATTATAGACAGAAGGGAGGTTGATCCTCTATGAACTTAAGACCGGATGAAATTAGCGGTCTGATAAAAGAACAGATTAAAAACTATTCAAATCAGACGGACATATCTGATTTTGGCAGAGTAATGCAGGTGGGTGACGGTATTGCACATATCTACGGACTTTCAAAATGCATGTCCGGAGAACTGCTGGAGTTTCCCGGCGGAGTATACGGAATGGCTCTGAATCTGGAAGGTGATAATGTAGGAGCGGTAATACTGGGCTCAGACAGAGAAATCGGTGAGGGCGACATAGTAAAGCCCACAGGAACCGTTGTAGATGTACCCGTAGGAGAGGCTTTGATCGGCCGTGTGGTAAATCCTCTGGGTCAGCCTATTGACGGAAAGGGCACAATCGAAACCACCGAAAAAAGGCCTATCGAAACTCCTGCTCCCGGAGTACTCCAGAGAAAATCAGTAAGCGAGCCTCTCCAGACAGGAATTAAAGCCATCGACGCAATGATTCCAATCGGTAAAGGACAAAGAGAGCTGATTATCGGAGACAGACAGACAGGAAAAACTGCCATAGCAGTAGATACAATAATCAACCAGAAGGGAAAGGATGTAATCTGCATATATGTAGCAATCGGTCAGAAAAAATCCACTGTTGCACAGCTGGTCCAGAACCTGGAGAAAAAAGGCGCTATGGAATATACCATTGTAGTCAGCGCTACGGCCAGTGATGTGGCTCCCCTTCAGTACATCGCACCTTATGCAGGCTGTGCCATGGCAGAGCACTTCATGTATAAGGGAAAGGACGTGTTAGTCGTATATGATGACCTTTCAAAGCATGCAGTAGCTTATCGAGCAATGTCCCTGCTGCTTAGAAGACCGCCGGGACGTGAAGCCTATCCGGGAGATGTATTCTATCTTCACAGCAGATTGCTGGAACGTGCAGCAAAGCTCTCAGATGATCTTGGAGGTGGCTCTATCACAGCGCTGCCGATTATTGAGACACAGGCAGGAGATGTATCGGCATACATTCCGACAAATGTAATCTCTATTACAGACGGACAGATTTTCCTTGAAACTCAGTTGTTCTTCTCAGGACAGAGACCGGCTGTTAACGCAGGTATTTCCGTATCCCGTGTAGGAGGAAATGCACAGATAAAAGCAATGAAGAAGGTTGCGGGCAAGATAAAGCTTCTGCTGGCACAGTTCAGAGAGCTTCAGAGCTTTTCTCAGTTCGGTTCCGATGTGGATGCTGATACAAAGAAGCGTTTAGACCATGGCAGAGTCCTGATGGAAATTATCAAACAGGGGCAGTATGCTCCTCTGGATGTGGCACATCAGGTAATGATTATATATGCCGCTGTAAATAACATGCTGGATGACATTCCTGTGTCCAACATCAAAGATTTCGAAAAGCGGATGATTCAATATATTGACGATCATTATCCGGAAATAAGCCGTGAAATCCACGACACAGGAGATTTCAGTGCCGAAACAGAAAAAACCATGAACAAAGCAATCAGTGAGTTTAAAAAGGTAGGTTATGTAAATGGCTGAAATGATGCAGGACATTAAGAGAAGAATAAAGAGTGTTGGCAGTACCGAACGTATCACCAATGCCATGAAACTAGTCTCTGCATCAAAGCTTCGCAAGGCGAAAAACTCCTTTGAGCACTCCAAAACATATATGGGTAAAATTTTCGAATCAATGGCTGACGCCCTTTCTCAGGTTGAATGTGTACCACGTGAATACCTTCTCGGAGGAAGAGAGACAAAAAATGTCTGCTATGTTTTGATAACAAGCAGCAACGGTCTATGCGGAAGTTTTAACACTACAGTTATCAAAGCCCTGGAAGATAAGCTGGAGGAGGTCAGTCAGCCGGTGAAACTGGTGACAATAGGAACTAAGGGAAAGGACTACTTCCAAAGAAGAGGCCTGGATATTGTAATGACTCATGACGATCCTGCGGACTCTATCAGTTTTGATGAAGCCAGACGCATTGCGGATCCTTTGATGAGCATGTATGAAAGAGGAGAAATAGATGAGATTTCAATTGTCTATACCTCTTATATCAACACGCTGAGACAGGAGCCTGTGGTACAGAGAATTCTTCCTTTTGATGAGGAGGAACTGTACGACGACAACCTGCGTTCAGGCATTTACCATGAAATGGAATATGAACCTTCAGCTGAAGCGGTATTCCGATACATGATTCCAAAATATCTGGAAATGAAGATTTACAATGCAGCACTGGAATCAGCAACCTGTGAACATGCAGCAAGACGAACGGCTATGGAAAATGCAAACGACAATGCGAGGGATATGCTGTCTGCGCTGCAGGTGCACTATAACCGTGCAAGACAGGCTGAAATTACAGACGAGATTATAGAGATTGTTGCCGGTTCAGAGGCACAGAGATAGTAGATAATAGTAGGAAAGAGGTAAAGATAATTGAATAAAGGAATAATACATCAGATTATCGGACCTGTTATAGATATAAAGTTTAAACCGGAAGAACTGCCGGAGCTGCTTAATGCAGTTGAAATTGATATGGATGACAGAAAAGTTGTTGCCGAAGTGGCACAACACATCGGTGACGATCAGATAAGATGCATCGCACTGTCATCCACAGACGGTATTTCCAGAGGCATGGAGGCTTTCGATACAGGGGCTCCGATAACAGTTCCTGTAGGAAACGAGGTGCTGGGAAGACTGTTCAATGTACTGGGAGAGCCTATTGACGGAAAGGGCCCGGTTCCTGCGAAGGAATTCAGTTCTATCCACAAGCCTGCACCTAAATTCGAAGATCAGGACACATCCTCTCAGATTTTCGAAACAGGAATCAAGGTAATCGACCTGATCGCTCCGTACACAAAGGGTGGAAAGGTTGGACTTTTCGGAGGTGCCGGTGTAGGAAAAACCGTACTGATTCAGGAACTTATCAATAACATTGCAACGGAACACGGAGGTATTTCCGTGTTTGCGGGAGTAGGCGAAAGAACCAGAGAAGGAAATGACCTTTATAATGAAATGACAGAGTCCGGCGTTCTTAAGAAAACCGCCATGGTATTTGGTCAGATGAATGAACCGCCCGGAGCCAGAATGAGAGTTGCTCTTACAGGACTGACCATGGCAGAACACTTTAGAGACAAGGAAAACCAGGATGTGCTTTTGTTCATCGACAATATATTCAGATTTACTCAGGCAGGTTCAGAGGTGTCCGCGCTGCTGGGTCGTGTACCATCAGCTGTAGGATATCAGCCGACTCTTGCCACAGAGATGGGAGCCCTTCAGGAGAGAATTACTTCCACTAAAGACGGATCGATTACATCTGTTCAGGCCGTATACGTTCCGGCTGACGACCTTACGGACCCGGCACCGGCAACTACCTTTGCTCACCTTGATGCTACAACAGTTCTTTCAAGAGCAATTACAGAGCTGGGAATTTATCCGGCGGTAGATCCTCTCGAATCAACATCCAGAATTCTGGATCCGCTTATTCTCGGTGAAGATCATTACGAGACAGCTCGTAGAGTACAGGAGGTTCTGCAGAAGTACAAGGATCTGCAGGATATTATCGCAATACTGGGTATGGATGAGCTTTCTGAGGACGACAAGCTGACTGTTGCACGTGCTCGTAAAATACAGAGATTCCTGTCCCAGCCGTTCAGTGTTGCAGAACCGTTTACAGGAATGGAAGGTAAGTATGTTCCTATTAAGGAAACTATCAGAGGCTTCAGGGAAATCCTTGACGGACTTCACGATGAGATTCCTGAGGAAATGTTCTTGTTTGCAGGCGGAATCGATGATGTAGTTGAAAAGTTCAAGGCATCAAAGGGTGAATAATATGGCAGCATATGTTCAAATCGAAATAGTAACACCGTCAGAGCTTTTTTTTCAGGGTGAAGGAGAATCTCTTGTCTGCACTACAACCGACGGTGAAGAAGGCTTTCTTAAGGGGCACAGCTGGTGCTGCAAGCTACTTGGGGAAACCGGAAAAGTTCGCATCCGGACTAAAGACGGAGAGTTGAAGACTGCCCGCATCAAAGGCGGGTATGTAGATATAAAGGATAAGTTTATTGTATTCTCGGATGAAGCAGAGTGGCTTTAAACCGGATTTGAAAAGCATTCTTATATAAATATTCTTTTATATAAGAAAAATGAGTTGACATTGACATAACAGTGTCGTATACTTATTAAGCAACTTTATGATTAAAATGACAGAGCTGTGATTATCCGGCTCTGAATTTTGAGTTTTAAAACGGAGGATTACCTAATGAGAGTAAAGGTTACATTAGCATGCACAGAGTGCAAGCAGAGAAACTACAATACTATGAAAAACAAGAAGAACGATCCTGATCGTATCGAATTAAAGAAGTATTGCAAGTTCTGCAAAAAGGAAACTCTTCACAAAGAGACAAAATAAGGAGAATTAATTATGGCAAAGAAGGACCAGGCAAAGAAAAATACAGCCAAGAAAAACGGTGGCTTCAAAGATTACTTTAAGGGCATCAAGACAGAAATTTCAAAAGTTGTATGGCCTACAAGAAAAGAACTAGGCACTTTTACTGGAGTTGTAATCGCCACATGCGCAATTTTCGCCCTGGGATTCTGGCTGATCGACAGCGGAATTCTGCTGGCATTAAAGACAGTTTTAGGTATTACCCTGAACTAATTTAAGAGAAGAAGGTACGAAAAATGTCTGATATTGAAAACAAGAATGTAGTTTCTCCTATTCAGGGAGAAGGCATCAGAGGCGATGGCCAGGCAAAGTGGTATGTAGTACACACATATTCGGGTCACGAAAACAAAGTAAAAGTGAATATCGAAAAAATGGTCGAGAACCGTGGAATGCAGGATTTAATTTTAGACATCGTCGTCCCAACCGAAGAACGTGTCGAGATGAAAGACGGTAAACGCAAGGTGAAGACAAGAAAGATTTTTCCAAGCTATGTAATTATTAAGATGATAGTTACAAACGAGACTTGGTATCTTGTTAGAAACACTCAGGGTGTTACCGGTTTTGTTGGACATGGCTCAGACCCTATTCCTCTAACAGACGAAGAAGTCGCTAGAATGGGAATAGAAAAAGTTTACATCGATCTGGATGTTGAAGTCGGCGACATCGTACGTGTTATCAGCGGACCGTTTGAGAACTTCACAGGTGAGGTTCTTGCTATCAGTCCGGAGAAACAGGTACTGACTGTTAAGGTTTCAATGTTCGGTAGAGATACACCTGTAGAATTAGAATTCGCACAGGTAGATAAGCTATAGAACATCTATAGAGAAAGGAGACGAGACACATGGCTAAGAAAGTTGAAGGATATATTAAACTTCAGATTGCAGCCGGAAATGCTACTCCAGCACCTCCAGTAGGTCCTGCTTTGGGTCAGAAGGGTGTTAACATTATGGATTTCTGTAAGCAGTTCAATGCTAAGACACAGGATCAGCCAGGAATGATTATTCCTGTAGTAATCACTGTTTATGCTGACAGATCATTCACATTTGTTACTAAGACTCCACCTGCAGCAGTACTGCTAAAGAAAGCAGCTGGATTAGATGCAGCGTCAGGTGAACCTAACAAGAAAAAGGTTGCTACTCTGACTTATGCACAGGTTGAAGAAATCGCTAAAACTAAAATGCCAGACTTAAATGCAGCATCACTTGAAGCAGCTACAGACATGATCAAGGGAACTGCAAGAAGTATGGGAATCGTTGTTGAAGATTAATTAGATGGGAGACGGAGATTACATTAGAGAATCTCGTCGTTAATACCACAAGGAGGTTAAGAAATGCCTAAAAGAGGTAAAAGTTACAAAGCAATTACAGAAAAGTATGACAAGACTCAGCTTTTCGATGTAAGCGAAGCTATGAAGGTAGTTTGCGAAACTACTAGAGCTAAATTTGATGAAACAATTGAAGTTCACGCTAGACTAGGCGTAGACGGAAGACACGCAGACCAGCAGGTTAGAGGTGCTATCGTACTTCCAAACGGAACAGGTAAGAGCGTAAAGGTATTAGTATTTGCTAAGGGACCTAAGGCTGAAGAAGCTGAAAGAGCCGGCGCAGATTACGTTGGAGCTGAAGACATGGCTCAGAAGATCCAGTCAGAAAACTGGTTTGACTTCGACGTAGTAGTAGCAACTCCTGACATGATGGGTGTTGTTGGTCGTCTTGGTAAAATCTTAGGACCTAAGGGATTAATGCCTAACCCTAAATCAGGTACAGTTACAATGGATATTGAAAAGGCTCTTGCTGAAATTAAAGCAGGTAAAGTTGAGTATCGTCTTGACAAGCAGAACATTATCCACACACCAATCGGAAAGGCTTCATTCGGACCTGAAAAGCTTGAAGAAAACTTCAAAGCTCTTATGGAAGCTATCGTAAAGGCTAAGCCTGCAACAGCTAAAGGTCAGTACCTGAGAAGCGTTACAGTTGCAGCTACAATGGGCCCTGGAGTAAAAGTTAATCCGGCACTGATTGGCTAATACAAATATTTAATAGAATAGAAATTTAACCGTAGACAGCGGGTGTCACAAGACTTAATTTCCCGCCGAGGTACAATATATAGATATTGACCCTGTCTACAAGGCAGGGTTTATTTTATTGAGTACCACATTCGTGGAGGATACTTAAACCCTCTACAGAAAGGAGATACAATTAATGTCAGTAGAAGCAAAACAGCAGAAACAGTTAATCATCGATGAAATCAAAGCTAAACTAGAAAATGCTCAGTCTGCAGTAGTTATCGACTACATGGGAATCACAGTAGAACAGGCTGATGCAATGAGAAAGAAGCTGAGAGAGGCAAACGTTGACTACACTGTTTACAAGAATACACTAATGAAGAGAGCGATTGAAGGAACAGATTTCGCTCCTCTGGCAGAAGTTCTGGAAGGACCAAGCGCTATCGCTATCAGCACTGAAGATGCTACAGCTCCTGCAAGAACTCTTAACGAAATCATTAAGCAGTACAAGAAGATGGAATTCAAAGCAGGTGTTGTTGAAGGCACTTACTATGACAAGTCAGGAATCGAACAGATTGCTGAAATTCCATCAAGAGAAGTTCTTATTGCTAAGTTCATGGGCAGCATTCAGTCCCCAGTTGGCAAGTTTGTTAGAACTCTTCAGGCTATTGCAGACGAAAAGGAAGCGTAAGCCAAATCAATTATGTGGGATTACCCACTTAAATATGAATTTTTATCAATTGTAAAATAGAAAAAGGAGAAAAGAAAATGAATAAGGATCAGATCATTGAAGCTATCAAAGCGATGACAGTTTTAGAATTAAACGAATTAGTTAAAGCTTGCGAAGAAGAATTCGGAGTATCAGCAGCAGCTCCAGTAGCAGTTGTAGGTGCAGCAGCAGGCGCAGCAGAAGAAGAACAGTCAGAATTCACTGTAGTTCTTACAGCAGCTGGTTCAGAAAAGATCAAGGTTATCAAGGCAGTTAGAGAAATCACTGGCTTAGGACTGAAGGAAGCTAAGGAATTAGTTGACACTGCTCCATCCAACGTTAAGGAAGGATGCGAAAAGGGCGAAGCTGAAGCACTTAAGGCTCAGTTAGAAGAAGTTGGAGCTAGCGTAGAACTTAAATAGTTTTCGACTCCGGCGAGAAAATCAAGGCCGTCTTGAAAAAGGCGGCCTTTTTGTGTATAGGTAATGAAAAGGATTAATTAACAGTTTATTCAAATTGCTTCCAAAATATTTCTTTAAACTATTGACATATTGACAAAACTATGTTAGCATAATAGACTGCCACGCAAATGTAAACTGTTAAGAAATAAGGAGTGATAAAAATGCCAAAACCTATCAAAGTAGGTAGAAAAGAACGTATGACTTTCTCAAAGATCAATGAAGTTGGCACAATGCCAAATCTAATTGATATTCAGACTAAATCATATAAATGGTTTATCGATGAGGGTTTGAGAGAAGTATTCGAGGACATTTCCCCTATTAAGGATTATTCAGATAATCTGATACTGGAATTCCTGGATTATTCATTAAGCGATACTCCAAAATATGAGCAAGAAGAATGCAAAGAGAGAGATGTAACATACGAGGCTCCTTTGAGAGTAAAGGTAAGACTTGTCAATAAAGAAACCGGTGAAGTAAAAGAACAGGAAGTCTTCATGGGTAATTTCCCATTGATGACAGAAAAGGGAACCTTCATTTATAACGGTGCAGAGAGAGTTATCGTAACTCAGCTGGTTCGTTCTCCGGGACCTTACTACGGTGTTGAAACTGACAAGTCAAACAGACAGTTATATTCAACACAGATAATTCCTAACAGAGGTGCATGGTTAGAGTATGAAACAGACTCCAATGAAATAATCTCAGTTAGAGTAGATAGAACAAGAAAACAGCCACTTACTACATTATTGCGTGCATTAGGTATGGGTAGTAACGTAGAAATCATCAGCACATTCGGTGAAGACCCAAGATTGCTGAAGACATTGGAAAAGGACCCTACCAATGATGTTGAAAGTGGACTTAAGGAAATATACAAGAAGCTAAGACCGGGCGAACCTCCTACAGTTGAGAGCGCAAAGTCTTTGCTTAATTCACTATTTTTTGATGCTAAGAGATATGACCTGGCTAAGGTGGGCAGATACAAGTACAACCAGAAGCTGGGCTTATCCAACAGATTGGTTGACGCTGTTGCTGCTGAAGATGTAATTGATCCTAATACAGGTGAAATTTTAGTAGAAGCAGGAGCGTCTATTAGTCGTGACTTAGCTAAACAGATTGAAAATGCAGGCGTGGAATACGTTATGGCTTATGGCAAGATTGACGAAAGCAAGATTACTAAGGTAATCGGAAACAAGTTCGTAGATCTTAGCCAGTATGTTGATTTTGATATCTCTGATATGAAAATCGCCAAGAAGGTTTTCTATCCTGTTCTGAAGGAAATCCTGGAACAGTGCAACAGTGATGAGGAAATCAGAGAACAGCTGGTGGCAAGAAAGAACGACCTGTCACCTAAACATATTATTATGGAAGATATCATTGCGTCCGTAAGCTATATTCTGAACCTGAATTATGGCCTTGGAACCACTGATGATATCGACCATCTTGGAAACAGAAGACTGAGAACCGTAGGAGAACTGTTGCAGAATCAGTTTAGAATCGGTCTGGCTAGAATGGAAAGAGTAGTTAAGGAAAGAATGACAATTCAGGATATGGAAATGACTACTCCACAGACTTTGATGAACATCAGACCTGTAACTGCAGCAATTAAGGAATTCTTCGGAAGTTCACAGCTTTCACAGTTTATGGACCAGAACAATCCTCTTGCTGAACTGACTCACAAGAGAAGATTATCAGCTCTTGGACCTGGTGGTCTGTCAAGAGAGAGAGCAGGTTTCGAAGTTAGAGACGTTCACCAGTCACACTATGGAAGAATGTGTCCTATAGAGACTCCTGAAGGACCTAACATCGGTCTGATTGGTTCGTTAACTACTTATGGTATCATTGACGAATACGGATTTATTGAAACTCCATATAGAATTGTAGACAAGGAAACAGGTATCGTAACAGATGAAGTGCGTTACATTACAGCTGACGAAGAAGAGCTTCTGATTGTTGCACAGGCCAACGAACCGCTGGACGAAGAAGGTCACTTCGTAAATGCCAAGGTCGCTGCCAGAGGTGTAGGCGGTGAAATTGCCATGTTCCCAAGAGAAGTTGTGGACATGATGGATATTTCACCTAAGCAGGTAGTATCTGTTGCGACAGCAATGATTCCGTTCCTGGAAAACGATGACGCTAACCGTGCCCTGATGGGTTCCAACATGCAGCGTCAGGCAGTACCTCTGCTTGTTACTGAGGCACCTTACGTTGGAACAGGTATGGAATATAAGGCAGCGAGAGACTCCGGCGTTGTAATTCTGGCAAAGAATTCAGGTACAGTTGAGTTTGTTGACGCTGAGACTATCATTATCAGAAGAGATGACAATAACGAAACAGATACTTATTCACTGCTGAAGTTTAAGAGATCCAACCAGGGAACCTGCATTAACCAGAGACCAATTGTAAGCCACGGTGAACATATCGAAGAAGGTGAGGTAATCGCTGATGGTCCTTCAACTGACTTAGGCGAAATCGCTCTGGGTAAGAACCTGTTAATCGGTTTCATGACATGGGAAGGATACAACTACGAGGACGCTATTATCCTTAACGAAAGACTTCTTATGAATGACGTTCTGACTTCACTTCATATCGTTGAATATGAGTCAGAAGCAAGAGATACTAAACTGGGACCTGAAGAAATCACAAGAGATATCCCTAATGTTGGAGACGATGCATTAAAAGACCTTGACGAAGACGGTATTATCAGAATCGGTGCTGAAGTAAGCTCAACTGACATCCTGGTAGGAAAGGTAACTCCAAAGGGAGAAAATGATCTGAGTGCAGAAGAAAAGCTGCTTCGCGCTATTTTCGGAGAAAAGGCAAGAGAGGTTAGAGACACATCTCTGAGAGTACCTCACGGAGAAACCGGTATTGTTGTTGACGTTAAGATCTTTACAAGAGAGAACGGAGACGAACTCCCACCTGGAGTAAACAAGCTGGTAAGATGCTACATCGCCACAAAGAGAAAGATGAATGTTGGAGACAAGATGGCCGGAAGACACGGTAATAAGGGTGTTGTTTCCAGAATTCTTCCTGAAGAGGATATGCCGTTCATGGAAAACGGCGAGCCGTTACAGGTAATGCTTAACCCTCTGGGCGTTCCGTCCCGAATGAACGTAGGACAGGTGCTGGAGGTTCATCTGGGCTTAGCTGCAAAGAAGAAAGGCTGGTATATTGCTACACCTGTATTCGATGGAGCTAACGAAAAAGATATTCGAGAGATGCTGGTAGACTGCGGCTACTCAGAAACAGGAAAATTAAGACTTAGAGACGGAAGAACAGGAGAATGGTTCGACAACCCTGTAACCGTTGGATATATGTATATGCTGAAGCTTCACCATCTGGTAGATGATAAGATTCACGCAAGAAGTACAGGTCCTTACTCACTTGTAACTCAGCAGCCTCTTGGAGGTAAGGCTCAGTTCGGTGGACAGCGTTTCGGAGAAATGGAAGTATGGGCACTGGAGGCATACGGTGCAGCATACACATTACAGGAAATCCTGACAGTTAAGTCCGACGATATTGTCGGAAGAGTTCAGACCTATGAAGCTATCGTAAAGGGAGAGAATATCCCTGAACCTGGCATTCCTGAATCTTTCAAGGTTCTGATTAAGGAAATGCAGAGCTTAGGTCTGGATGTTAAGGTGCTGGCAGAAAATGATGAGGAAATAGAGCTTAAACAGGTATCATCATATACAGATTCAAGCGAAATAACTGAAATCATGACAGGAGGCACTGAACTGGAAAGTGAAGAAGCTTTGTTTGAAACCGGTTTCAGTGAAGAAGCACCTGAGGACGCCGAAGAAGGCAACCCAATTACTGAGTTATAAAGAAAGGGGAGGAAATCTTTGACTGAGAATGTAAATAACACAAACAATTTCGAATTAAATAATTTCGAATCTTTACAGATCAAATTGGCTTCCACAGAAAAAATTCTGGAATGGTCACACGGCGAGGTAACCAAGCCTGAGACTATCAACTACAGAACTCTAAAGCCAGAAACAGATGGTTTATTCTGTGAAAAGATTTTCGGACCTACAAAGGACTGGGAATGCCACTGCGGAAAATATAAGAGAATCAGATACAAGGGTATCGTATGTGACCGCTGCGGTACAGAAGTAACTAAGGCAAAGGTAAGAAGAGAGAGAATGGGACACATTAAGCTTGCTGCCCCTGTTTCTCATATCTGGTATTTCAAGGGAATTCCTTCAAGAATGGGACTCCTACTTGATGTCACACCTAGAAATCTGGAAAAAGTTCTTTACTTTGCTTCATATATCGTAACAGATCCGGGCGAAACCGGTCTTGGAGAGAAGGAAATTCTGTCTGAGGCACAGTACAAGGAAGCAAAGGAGCAGTTTGGAGATCAGTTTAAGGCTGCAATGGGAGCTGAAGCTGTCAGAGAGCTGCTGGCGAAGATCGATTTGGATGAACTGTCAGCCAGCCTTCGCAAAAGCCTTAAGGGTGCTACAGGACAGAAGAAAATCAGAATCGTAAGACGATTGGAAGTTGTAGAAGCACTGAGAATCTCAGGAAACAGACCTGAATGGATGGTTCTTGAGGTAATTCCTGTAATCCCACCTGATCTGAGACCTATGGTTCAGTTAGATGGAGGAAGATTTGCGACTTCTGACCTTAACGATCTGTACAGAAGAGTAATCAACAGAAATAACAGACTTAAGAGACTTCTGGAACTGGGAGCGCCTGACCTTATCGTCAGAAATGAAAAGAGAATGCTCCAGGAAGCTGTTGACTCGCTAATCGACAACGGCAGACGTGGAAGACCTGTTACAGGTCCCGGCTCAAGACCTCTGAAGTCATTATCCGATATGCTTAAGGGTAAGCAGGGTAGATTCAGACAGAACCTGTTAGGTAAGCGTGTAGACTACTCAGGACGTTCAGTAATCGTAGTAGGACCTGAACTGAAATTCTACCAGTGCGGTCTTCCAAAGAAGATGGCTCTGGAACTGTTCAAGCCTTTCATTATGAAGGAACTGGTTGAACAGGGATATGCACATAATATCAAAAATGCTAAGAGAATGGTTGAAAAGGTTAGACCTGAAGTATGGGACGTATTAGAAGGTGTTATCAAAGAGCATCCTGTAATGCTAAACCGTGCGCCAACTCTTCACAGACTTGGTATCCAGGCCTTCGAACCAGTACTTGTTGAAGGAAAGGCAATCAAGCTTCATCCACTTGTATGTACAGCCTTCAACGCCGACTTCGACGGAGACCAGATGGCGGTGCATCTGCCACTTTCAGTGGAAGCACAGGCAGAAGCAAGATTCCTGATGCTTTCAATCAATAACATCTTAGCACCAAAAGACGGTTCTCCAATCACAACTCCTACACAGGATATGATTCTGGGAGCTTACTACCTGACATATCCGGGAACTCGTAAAAAGGTTGAAGAAATCAACGGAAAGACAAAGACATTCTATCAGACTGACGAATTTGCCGACAAGAAGGCAAGCAAGGCTTTAGATGAAGCAGGATTTGAAAGAATTCCTGAAAAGGGAGACGGAAAAGTCTTCACCGACATCAATGAAATGCTTATGGCATATCAGGATGGCGTATGTGGAATTCATGCTAAAGTTAGAGTCAGAATGTACAAGGATGAAAACGATAAGAGAGGTCATCTTGTTGAATCAACAGTGGGAAGATTCATCTACAACCAGGAAATTCCACAGGATTTAGGCTTTGTAGACAGAAAAGAAGATCCATACTCACTGGAAGTTGATTTCCTGTGCGACAAGAAAAAGCTTGGAAAGATTATCGATAAATGCTATAAGGCACACGGCAACACAGGAACAGTTATCCTTCTTGACTACATCAAGAGCATGGGATACCACTATTCCACAAAGGCAGCCGTTACTATCGGTGTAGAGGATATGACTATTCCTGAAAACAAGTGGGAAATAGTTGCAGAATCCCAGAAGCAGGTAGATAAATACGAAAAAGCTTACAGAATGGGACTTATCTCCAACGCTGAAAGATATGAAAAGGTTATCGAAATCTGGAACAAAACTACGGATGATGTAGCAGATGCTCTTATGGAGTCACTGGAACCAAACAACAACCTGAACATCATGGCAACATCCGGAGCCAGAGGTAGTAAGAACCAGATCAGACAGGTCGGCGGTATGCGTGGTCTGATGGCTAATGCTACAGGTAAGACTGTAGAAATTCCTATCAAAGCTAACTTCCGTGAAGGACTTTCAATTCTGGAATACTTCATTTCATCAAACGGTGCAAGAAAGGGTCTTGCCGATACAGCTCTTCGTACAGCGGACTCCGGTTACCTGACAAGAAGACTTGTAGACGTTTCACACAACGTTATCGTAAGAGAAATCGACTGTGGAACAGATGAAGGTGTAGAAGTAAGAGCATTTACAGACGGTAAGGAAGTAATCGAACCTCTAAACCAGAGAATTGCCGGAAGAACAGCTCTTGTAGACATTATCAATCCTGCAACAGGCGAAGTAATTGCCGAAGCAGGTGAAGAAATCAGCGATGATCAGGCTGCAGCAGTTGTAGATGCAGGAATCGAATCTGTTCAGATTAGATCTGCAATGACATGTCACAGCAGAGTTGGAATCTGTGCAAAATGTTACGGAAGAAACCTTGCAACAGGCGAAGAAGTTAACATCGGTGAAGCTGTCGGCATCGTAGCTGCACAGTCAATCGGTGAACCGGGTACACAGCTGACAATGAGAACATTCCATACCGGTGGTGTTGCCGGAAGCGATATCACACACGGTCTTCCAAGAGTTGAGGAATTGTTCGAGGCAAGAAAGCCTAAGGGACTTGCTGAAATCTGTGAAGAATCCGGTACAGTAATCGATATTCAGCCTAGAACAGACAATAAGACTGAAGTAACAGTAAGAAACGACGAGACAGGCGACAGAGTATATGTTGTGCCATACGGCGCAAGACTGGCAGTTAAGAAGGGCGACTTCGTAGCTGCGGGAAACAACATTACCAGCGGTCCTCTGAATCCGCATGATATTCTTAGAATTAACGGCGTTGGCGGCGTATACCAGTATCTTCTGAAGGAAGTACAGCGTGTATATAAGAATCAGGGTGTAGATATTAACGACAAGCACGTTGAAGTTATCGTAAGCCAGATGCTGTCAAAGCTTAAGATTGAAGACGCAGGCGACACAAATCTGTTACCTGGCGGATTATACAGCAAGTTCGAGATCAAAGAAGCCAATGATGCTGCAATTGCTGAAGGTAAAGAACCTGCAGTTGCAAAGCAGATGCTACTTGGTATCACAAAGGCATCACTAGCTACAAACTCATTCCTGTCAGCTGCATCCTTCCAGGAGACAACAAGAGTACTTACAGATGCTGCAATTAAGGGCAAGAACGACAAGCTTCTAGGACTTAAGGAAAATGTAATCATCGGTAAGCTGATTCCTGCAGGAACAGGAATGAAGAGATACAAGAATATCAAGCTTGACTACGGTGTAAACGAAGAAATCATGAGAGAATTCGAAAAGGCTCAGGCCGAAGAGGCAGAAAAGGAATTGGAAGTTCCATACGAGGCTGAAGACTTTGATGATGAATTAGTTGAAAACACTGAAGAAGAGGAATCTGAAATCGTAGAACTAGACTAAAAAATACTTGCATTGCAAGTAAAATCGTGATAAACTATGTGATAGTTTCGAGTTATTTTGACCCTAATAAATACGTTAGGGTCAATTTGACTGTATAAATATTTATAGAAGAAAGGAGAAACAAATGCCTACTATTAACCAATTAGTACGTCAGGGAAGAACAAGTTCTGTAAAGAAGTCAACTGCTCCTGCTCTTGGTAAGGGTATGAACTCATTAAGAAGAGTTGCAACAAACACTAACTCACCACAGAAAAGAGGCGTGTGCACTTCCGTTAAGACAGTAACACCTAAGAAGCCTAACTCAGCTCTTAGAAAAGTTGCCAGAGTACGTCTTACTAACGGTATCGAAGTAACAGCATACATTCCTGGTATCGGACATAACCTTCAGGAACACAGTGTTGTACTGATCAGAGGCGGAAGAGTAAAAGACCTTCCAGGTGTAAGATATCACATCGTTAGAGGAACTCTTGACACTGCAGGTGTTAACAACAGAAGCCAGGCTCGTTCAAAGTATGGTGCTAAGAGACCTAAGAAAAAATAATCGGTCTGACTAACAAACAAGAAATTATCGGGAATGAAAAGAGCCCTTAATATATATACTAATAGATATTGAGTGCGCTCACGGCATACAGAGATGTGTCGAGTACCCCGAGCAAGACTGGGGCCTATTTAATTGCAGGGTATCCCAGAGTAATCTCACATATCCGTGAGGTGAAGAGTGTGTGCAATTACAAACAAGTTAAAGCAATTGTGCAAGTGACTTTGATAGAAGTCACTAAGCGAGGAGGGAAGAGAAGTGCCAAGAAAAGGTAACGTACCAAAACGTGAAGTACTTCCAGATCCGGTATACGGAAGTGTTGTTGTAGCTAAGCTTATCAACAGCATCATGCTAGATGGTAAGAAGGGTGTTGCGCAGAACATTGTTTACAGCGCATTTGACCAGATCAAGAACACAACCGGCGAAGAACCTTTGGAAGTATTCGAAAAGGCAATGAACAACATCATGCCTGTATTAGAAGTAAAAGCTAGAAGAATCGGTGGTGCAAACTACCAGGTTCCTATCGAAGTAAGACCAGAAAGAAGACAGACATTAGGTTTAAGATGGTTAACTAAGTACACAAGACTTAGAGGCGAAAAGACTATGTCTGAAAGACTTGCTAAGGAATTAATGGATGCTGCTAACAACACAGGCGCATCAGTAAAGAAGAAAGAAGATACTCATAAGATGGCTGAAGCAAATAAGGCATTTGCTCACTTCAGATGGTAGTCAACTTTGTTCGTAGAGTATATTTTTAAACGGAGGAAGAATAATGGCTGGTAGAGAGTTTTCACTAGAGAAGACAAGAAATATTGGTATCATGGCGCATATCGACGCCGGAAAGACCACTACCACAGAACGTATTCTTTTCTATACAGGTAAAACTCATAAGATCGGTGAAACACATGATGGATCCGCTACTATGGACTGGATGGAACAGGAACAGGAACGTGGTATCACAATCACTTCCGCTGCTACAACAGCTCAGTGGAAGGGCAACAGAATCAACATTATCGATACTCCAGGACACGTTGACTTCACAGTAGAAGTAGAAAGATCACTTAGAGTTCTGGACGGAGCAGTAACTGTACTTTGCGCTAAGGGCGGTGTTGAACCACAGTCCGAAACAGTTTGGAGACAGGCTGAAAAGTACGGAGTTCCTAGAATGATTTTCGTTAATAAAATGGACATCTTAGGAGCTAACTACTTCAGAGTAATAGATATGGTTAAGGATAGACTGAAGGCTAATGCAGTTCCTATCCAGTTGCCAATAGGTGCAGAAGATACTTTCGTAGGTATCATCGACCTTATTAACATGAAAGCAGAAATCTATAAGGATGACCTTGGAAAAGAATTCGAAGTACAGGAAATTCCTGAAGATATGAAAGACCTTGCAGAGGAATGGAGAGAAAAACTGGTTGAATCCGTTGCCGAATGCGACGAAGAACTTATGATGAAGTTCCTAGAAGGTGAAGAACTGACTGTTGAAGAAATCAAGTCAACAATCAGAAAAGAGACTATTGCATGCAGAATGATCCCTATGATGTGCGGTTCTGCATACAGAAACAAGGGTGTTCAGATGATGCTTGACGCTGTAATCGACTTCATGCCATCACCGTTAGACATCCCTGCAATCAAGGGTGTAAATCCTGATACAGGTGAAGAAGACTGCAGACCTGCAGATGACAGTGCTCCATTCTCAGCACTGGCATTCAAGATTATGACTGACCCATTCGTAGGAAAGCTGGCATTCTTTAGAGTATACTCAGGTACTCTGGATTCCGGTTCACACATTTACAACTCAACTAAGGGCAAGAAGGGAAGAGTTGGTCGTATTCTTCAGATGCATGCAAACAAGAGAGAAGAAATCGATCGAGTTTACTCAGGCGATATCGCAGCAGCAGTTGGTCTTAAGGACGTAACTACCGGTGATACACTTTGTGACGAAGATCACGAAATCATCCTGGAATCAATGGAATTCCCTGATCCGGTAATTGAAATCGCTATCGAACCTAAGACTAAGGCCGGTCAGGAAAAGATGGGTATTGCTCTTGCTAAACTGGCAGAAGAAGACCCTACTTTCAAGACTTACACTAACGAAGAAACAGGACAGACTATCATTGCAGGTATGGGAGAACTCCACCTGGAAATCATCGTAGACAGACTGCTTCGTGAATTCAAAGTAGAAGCAAACGTTGGTAAGCCTCAGGTATCCTACAAAGAGACCCTTACTCAGCCTACAGATGTTGATTATAAGCATAAGAAACAGTCCGGTGGTTCAGGTCAGTACGGTCACGTAAAGATCAGAGTTACTCCAAAGGCACCTGGAGAAGGTTTCGAATTCATCAACTCAATCGCAGGTGGTGCTATTCCTAAGGAATACATTCCTAAGATTGAAGATGGTATTAAGGAAGCTATGAGCTCCGGTCCAATTGCCGGATATCAGGTTGTTGACGTAGCAGTAGAACTGTATGATGGTTCATACCACGAAGTTGACTCATCTGAAATGGCATTCAAGATTGCCGGTTCAATGGCATTCAAGGAAGCTGCTAAGAAGGCACAGCCTGTTCTCCTGGAACCAATCTTCAAGGTTGAAGTAACAGTTCCTGAAGAATATATGGGAGACGTTATCGGTGATATTTCTTCAAGAAGAGGAAGAATCGAAGGTTCAGACATGAACAACGGAGCAGTAGCTGTAAGGGCTATGGTTCCACTGTCAGAAATGTTCGGATACGCAACAGACCTGAGATCAAAGACACAGGGTCGTGGTGTATACGTAATGCAGATGGACCACTTCGAAAGATTACCGGATAGTCTTGTAGAAAAAGTTGGTAAATAATATAAATTAGATTAACCTTATACGGAGGAAAACAAAATGGCAAAAGCTAAATTTGAAAGAACTAAACCGCATGTTAACATCGGAACAATCGGTCACGTAGACCACGGTAAGACAACATTAACAGCTGCTATCACAACAACTCTATACAACAGATATCAGCTGGGAGAAAAGGTAGCATTCGACCAGATCGACAAGGCACCGGAAGAAAGAGAAAGAGGTATCACTATCTCAACAGCACACGTAGAA